>BNVA01000084.1 GCA_025997755.1 Spirochaetia bacterium
CACGGTAATTCCACGACTAAATACTTTGTTTTTGACACACACGGAATGTCTGCTGTACTTCTTTCCGATATTATGATCAATAATTTTCGGGCGGCGCTGAAAAAAAACATAGAGGATGCTATACGAATTCAATACGGCGTTGATCAGAAAACGCCGCTGACTTCTGCGGGTTTTTTTGAAGACTCCGTTGGTGTTACGGAAAACTTTTTTTTGAGTACAGATGGGCTTGGATTTTCATGGGACCCTTATGAAATCGCGCCTTACGTTATGGGAACAATCACTGTGATTCTGCCTCCCGATGGTTTGGTGAATTTGCTAAATCAAAAAGGCAAAGATTTGATGTCGTTGGTACATTAGCAAAACCATTGCGATACAATTTATGCTTGACAATTGGCTAATTGTTAGCTAAGATATAAACATGAAATCAAGAACAATATTTATGCACGAGGCAAAAACAAACTTGTCCTCGTTGGTAAAAAAAGCTGCCGACGGAGAGACTATTTTTATAGGCGGTTATGGAAAAGCTCAGGCTGCCCTTGTTTCTATCGATAAAATAAAACCGCAAAAGCGCTTGGGGCTTCTTGCCGGTAAATTCGTTGTGCCGGACGATTTCGACGCACCCCTTCCGCAATCGGTTTTAGAAGGTTTCTACGGGACATGACGCGCCTTCTTCTGGATACAAATGCCCTTCTTTGGAGCTTAAACGGCTCCCCTCGAATTGATGCTGTGAAAGATTTGATTTTATCCGACGAAAGTCAGATTTTTGTGAGCGCCGTTTCGTGGTGGGAAATAGCAATCAAAATCGGGATCGGGAAGTTAAAAGCCGACCTTGAAGAATTACGCGTTTTTTCAAAGGAGTCCGGTTTTCTTGAACTTGCGTTGAGCGGCGTTCACGCGCAGGTTTTAACCACATTGGAACCGCTGCACAACGATCCATTCGACCGTATGCTGGTTTCTCAGGCTTTGAGTGAACCCATGCGTCTAATTAGCGGCGATAGTCTCCTTGCGGGTTACTCGTCGCTGGTAATTGTCATATAAGCTCTAAATCACAGCGCTAAACCTTCACCATCCAGCCTTTTGTATCGGGCAGTTTGCCGTACTGTATGCCCTTTAGTGTGTCCCTAAGACAAGCGGTAAGCTCTCCGCATTTGCCGCTTGGAAAGACAACTTTTTTACCGTTATGCGTAAGGCTGTCGATAGGTGTTGCGCCCGCCGCCGTGCCGCTTACAAAACATTCGGCTGTTTCACTCATTGCTTCGTCTATGCTGATCTTGCGCTCCGATACTTTAATCCCCTTATCTTTGGCAAGCTCAATGATACTTTCGCGTGTGATACCGGGCAGTATTGTATCGCCAAGTTCCGGTGTAACAAGCTCTCCCGACTTGAGGTAAAAAAAGATATTGCACGAAGAGCCTTCTTCGACATATTTTTGCTCAATTGCGTCTAAATAGATACATTCCATGTAGCCCTCGTCGGCGGCTTCATGTTTTGCAATGGCTGAAATCACATAGTTTGAGCTTGCCTTGATCCAGCCGGTGCCGTGAGGTGTTGCCCTTGTCCGCTTACTTGTTACCGCTCCGCTAAGTTCCGCCTCGAAGTAGGCGCTGACGGTGGAGCAAATGATCACTACCCAAGGCTCTTTGGATAGTCCTACGCCTATGCCGCCTTCCGAGTATGTGAAGGGGCGTAAATAAACGGAATCGGCGCTCATGTAGGAATCTTTTTCCCAGTCTTTGTTGTACTCCGGTGTCCAGCCTAATTTTTGATTGCGGCGGGTATTTTCTATACAGGCTTTTACAAAATTTTCTTCCGGAAATGGCGGCATATATAAACCTTTCATTGATTTATAAAAACGGGCGGCATTACGGTTGGGGCGGAATAATGCAAGACCGGAGCCGTCTTTTTGAGGCAGCGCCTTTAACCCTTCAAACACACCAAGTCCGTATTGGCTTGTGTAGCCTACAAGCGGCATATCGTCCCATGAATTACGCTGGTTGTTGATCTTATCCCTTTCGGCAGGACTTAGCGCCGCTTCTTCCGCAGGGCTTTTTTTGTGCGGCTTTTCAACAAATTCTTCTTTCCACGAACCATCTGAATACTTTGCCCTGTAAGATACAGGATAACAATTTAATGAAAACGCCATTATTTAAAACGCTCCTTATTATGGATTATCTAATTGTACCTTGACCTTCGTACCTAATTCAAGCCATATTAAGTTATGCTAAGCAGTCATCCTTGTTCAATCGCGTGTATTACTCCTGAATTGAGACTTGTGGCGGAGGCTTTGTTCCCGGTAAAAGGTTTTGCTGCAGGTACGGAGCCTTCAATAGAAGACACAACGGCTTTTGCCGAAATTTTAGGGATAGGGCACGACTATAAGATTGTACTCAAATCAAATTCGGATACAGACAAAGATGCTTTAAGAAAATATCTTGACCATTTTCAAAACAACCTAACTTTGCTTATCTCAAAAACATGGGTCGAAAAATCGGACGAGATACGCAAAGAGAGGCTTCAATCCCGTATTCCTGCTTTTACCGCAAAAATAGAAAAATCAGATTACAAGGGAGCCTTGCGGGATTTCGGCGATATTTTAGAGGAGCTTGCCTTTTTATTTTTTGGCAAGCAGAGTCACGCAGAGGATTTTACCGAGTATACGCTTAGGATTGATACTCAAATGGGGCTTTTTTGGTGGTACGGCAGTCAGATAAGGCGGCTTGACTTCACCAAATACGAGGCTTGCCTTAGGGCATTGCTGTTAATCGGGCTTTGTTACCTTACCGATTTTTAGGAAGGGAAATTATGAATAAAAAAAATTATCTTTGCGTGGTATTTGCCGCGTTTGTGTCTTTAGTTTATGCGCAAAACACGGAAGATACTCCATATTCTAAACCGGTTGATGGTGATACCAGCTATGCTTTTGGTGTTTTAATGGGCGCAGACCTAAAACAATTCGGTTTAGACTTTGATTATGATGAATTTATGAACGGTTTCCGCGCGGCTATGGACGGAAAAAGTAAAATTTCGGACGATGAAGCGCTTCCCATTGTGCAGGAAACGGTTGAACAGGCTGTTAACGAGATTGCCGAGCTCAACTTGGAGAAGGGTAAGCGTTTTCTAGCTGAAAACGGCAAAAAAACCGGCATTGTTACGACAAAAAGCGGACTGCAATACGAAGTGCTTGAAAAAGGCGAGGGAGAATTGCCCGGTCCCGAAAGCAGAGTCAAAGTAAACTACAAGGGTACCCTGATAAACGGGAATGAGTTTGATAATTCGTATAAGCGGGGCAGACCCGCCGAATTTTCGATAGACAGGGTGATAGCCGGTTGGACGGAGGCTATTCAGTTGATGCCCGTAGGCTCTCACTACAAGTTTTTTATACCCAGCGATCTTGCCTATGGCGATCAGGATATGGGAAACGGCGTTATTCCTGCTAATTCCGTGTTGATCTTCGATGTTGAGCTTCTTGAAGTTTTGGACAAGGACGAAGAAAACGATTATTGAGTTAGATTTATATGAAACTAATTAAAGATTATATTGACGAATTAAAGAACGACGATAACATTGACCCTGCCCTTTACGTTAAGTACAACGTTAAACGGGGACTGCGTAACCTAGACGGATCAGGCGTGCTTGTAGGGCTTACCCGCGTTGGTGAGGTTCACGGCTATGTCCTAAACGAGGGCGAAAAACAATCTGTTGAAGGTAAACTTTTTTACAGAGGCTTTGATGTTGAAGACATCGTGAAGAACGCCGCTGCCGATGGACGCTACGGTTTTGAGGAATCAGTTTTTTTGCTGTTATTCGGCCGCCAGCCCGGCAAACAGGAATTGGATTCATTTACCGAACTTATCAGCAGCTACCGCGAGCTGCCCAAGGGTTTTGTGGAAGACTCAATTATGAAAATGCCCTCCCGCGATATTATGAATCAACTGGCTCAATCAGTGCTTACACTTTATTCCTACGACGAAACTCCAGACGATCTGTCGCCGGAAAATGTGCTGCGTCAATGTCTTGAGCTAATAGCCCGTTTCCCGTCAATTGCCGCCTATTCCTACCGTACCAAACGGCACTACTTTGATGGCAACAGTTTGGTGCTTCACAAGATTGACAGTGAGCAGGCAACGGCGGAGAGCATCCTCTCCCTCATGCGGCACGATCAACAATTTACGCGGCTTGAGGCGGAAACATTAGACCTTGCGTTGACACTTCACGCTGAACACGGCGGGGGCAACAATTCAACTTTTTCCGTTCATCTGGTTTCTTCAACAGACACAGACACGTATTCGGCTATCTCGGCGGGGCTTGCCTCACTAAAGGGCTTTAAACATGGCGGAGCGAACGCAAAAGTCATGGGAATGATGGAGGACATAAAAGCGAATGTACGCCATTGGGATAGTGAAGCGGAACTTTCGGACTATCTTGTAAAATTGGCAAAGGGCGAGGCTTACGATCATACAGGACTTATATACGGACTAGGACACGCCGTTTACACCCTTTCAGACCCGCGCGCCGTGCTGTTAAGCGCAAAGGCGGAAATTCTGGCGCAGGAAAAAAAATATTATGACGAATATCATCTATACAAACTAATAGAAAAAATAGGACCTGAAATAATCAAAAACGTAAAAGGTATAAGCAAAGATATTTGCGCCAACGTTGACCTATATTCAGGTTTTGTATATAAGATGCTCGACATTCCGCCGGAACTTTACACACCGTTATTCGCCGTAAGCCGTGTGGCCGGCTGGTGCGCTCACCGTTTGGAGGAAGTCATATCAGGTGGAAGAATAGTACGTCCGGCTTACAAGTGCGTACAGCCCCACCAAAAATATGTCCCGCTAAATGAGCGTGTATAAATGTTTAATGATAATCTGCCGTCGGTAGTACTTGCCGGACGCCCCAATGTCGGTAAGTCTACACTGTTCAACCGGCTGGCGCACAAAAGGCGGGTTATAACAGACCCTACGCCCGGTGTAACACGCGATCCCGTTGAGATGACAGTTTATATAGCCGAAAAACAGGTGCGCCTTATTGATACGGGCGGGTTTAAACTTGACCGCGAAAAACCTGATTCTGCGGAAGTTGATCTTGAAGATATTGTAGTTGAGCGGACTTTACAAAAAATAGAGAGCGCCGATCTTGTTGTTCTGTTATTCGCCGCCGGTGAGATAACTGCCGAAGACGAGGAGTTTATAGAAAAACTCCGCCCGCTGCGCAATAAACTTCTTGCAGTTGTTAATAAGACTGAGGGAGGAAGGCTTGTTAATGAGGCGTGGAATCTTGCCTCCTACGGTTTTGACAGTATATTGATGATCTCGGCGGAACACGGCGACAATATATCCGAACTTGAAAAAGCAATAATAAAAAGACTTGATTTTTCCGCCGCCTCCGAAAGTGATATTGCGCATAACGCCGAGCCTGTTATACGCATTGCGATAGTAGGTAAACCCAACACCGGAAAATCTACCCTGTCGAACCGCCTAACGGCAAGCTCCGCATCAATAGTTAGTGATATTCCGGGTACAACACGCGATGTTGTTGAGGGGCATTTTACATGGAATAACAAACATTTTTTTGTACTGGATACGGCGGGCATTAGGCGAAAGAGCAAGATAAAAGAAAATATTGAATACTATTCGGTAAACCGTGCAATAAAAACGATGGAAGATGCAGACCTTGTTGTGCTGTTGATCGACGCGCAGGAAGGTCTTGCGGATCAGGATAAAAAGATCGCATCCCTTGCCTGCGAAAAAGGACGTCCTGTTATTTTTGCGCTTAACAAATGGGATACAATGGGAAATGTAAAAAATACGTTTAACGCGGTATGCGACAAAATACACTATTTTTTTGGGCAGATGGAATATGCCCCGATAATAGCGTTAAGCGCAAAGGATGGCGGCGGCGTAAAAGAATTGTTAAATACGGTAATAAAGGTGTATCAACAGGTAAATAAAAAAACAGAGACCTCCGTTTTTAACAAGGCATTAGAAAAATGGCAGGTTGAAAGTCCGCCGCCTTCCGGTCCTTCAACACGGTTTAAAATTAAGTATGGACTGCAAATTTCCGCGAACCCCGTACGTTTCCGTCTTTTTGTTTCGCGGCATAGGTCTATGACTACTTCTTATACCTCGTATATCTGCAATAAAATACGCAAAGACTTGGACTACTCTATGATTCCTATAATTTTGGAAGTGTATTCATCATCAAAAACGGAGCGCGTGGAAAATCGTTATAGGGGGAGTTAAATTGCATTTCTGCACAACTGGAGATATTGAAAAACTTCTAGGCGTAAAAGGACATATAATACGGTATTGGGAAAAAGAAATTCCTTTGATACAGCCCAAAAAAGACGATGCCGGGAGATTTTTATATTCGGTTAGAGATATTCAATTATTACTGCGGATAAAACATCTGCTGCAAAAAAGAAAATACACTATGGAAGGCGCAAAAGAAGAATTATTCCGCGAGCTTTCCGGCGAAAACCAGAATGTTAAAGCAAATATCGAAGCATTACGCGCCGACTTGTTAAATATATATCTATTGAATCATAACCGTTTATGAAAAATATTTTTCCGCCTTTAACGCCTGCAATACAAAACGAAATTGGAAATCTAATTAAATGTATAGACAAAACATTTCCAATTCCTAAACGTTTTTATACACAACTGCCCAAGAATATTTCACAGCTTTCGCTGCTTTTAACAAAAGAATCTTCGCTGCGCAACGATGGTTATATGGGCGAGAGCGCAATGTTACAAGCGTACTTAAGATATTTTTTACCATGGAATGTATTTAGATTATGCCGCCTAAATTTAAAAGAACTGCTGCCCGCATTTAAAGATGATGATGTTATTATCGATCTGGGATCGGGTCCATTTACATTTGTAATAGCTCTTTGGATAACTCATAGCGAACTTCGTACAAAGAGCTTGAAGTTTTACTGTGTTGATCATAATAAGTCCGCACTTCTGGCAGGGAAAAAACTTTTTGCATCCCTTGCCGGCGGAAACCCCGCATGGCGTATAACGACAATCCATGCCGCGATTGGAAAACCTCTGCGCGTGCCGCACGCCGCCCTTGTAACGGCGTTAAACGTAAGCAATGAATTTATAAGACATATCCCTGTTCAGGATAGTCAGGCGCTTTCAAAGGCGGCGTCAAGATATGCTGATTTTTTGCTCTCCCTTGCCAAAGAAGACGGGAATATTTTTACGGCGGAACCGGGCGTGCCCCGCGCCGCTCAGTTTTTAAATATGCTGCGCGGTTTTTTTATTCAAAAAAATTGCCGCCTCGTATCTCCGTGTACAGGCTGCATAATCTGCCCCATGAGCGGCGGCATACGCGGGACAAAGTGGTGTCATTTTTCGTTTGACACAGACGATGCTCCATCTTCCTTACAAGACATTTCCGCCGCCGCGGGGCTTTTAAAGGATAAGGCTGTTCTTAGCTTTCTATTTTGCGTTAAATCAAAACAGGGTATCGCTCAACACACGATTCAAAACATCGCTCAAAAAAACTTGCTGCGTATAATGTCCGACATTATTACGCTGCCCCGCGAAATATCAAGTTCGGGATACGGACGTTATGCCTGTTCCGAAAAAGGCTTGTGCCTTGTAAGCGGCGGAAAAGAAACCCTCGACCAACTAAAATGGGGCGCCCTGATAGAAACACCGCCCGCCACGCTGCAGCCGCCTAAGCCTACCCGCCACGATCCCAAAACCGGCGCGTTAATCGTTGAGGTGTGAGTTTTTTTTCATTTTTTTAGTTTGATGCTAATTTTTTGCGTAAATAACTATTGTAAAGTAACTTTTTTCCATAATATATTGAGATTAATAGCCTAGACCTACAAACAAGAAAGAACTTTTGGAATTATTAGTATGCATTTTATAGATGTTAAAGGAATATTGTCCGCAAAAAATGGCATGAATATCAGCCGTGGGTGTATTCACGGATGTATTTACTGCGATGCAAGAAGTAAATGTTATAATATGGAACATGACTTTGAAGATGTGGAAATCAAAATCAATGCGCCTAAATTATTAGAACAAAAATTAAAGTCAAAGCGAAAAAAATGCATGATTGGAACCGGCGCAATGAGTGATCCATATATCCCAATACCCGAAAATTTAAATAATATACGAACTTGTTTAGAAATCATAGAAAAATATGGATTTGGTTTGGCAATTCAAACAAAATCAAACTTAATATTAAAAGACCTTGATTTACTGATAAAAATCAATAAAAAAGCAAAATGTGTTACAGCAATAACCCTAACAACATTTGACGAGGATTTATGCAGAATAATTGAACCGAATGTATCCACAACAAAAGAACGATTTGAAATATTAAAAATAATGCGCGACAATGGAATACAGACAATAGTATGGTTAAGCCCCATACTGCCGTTTATAAACGATACAGAAGAAAACATACGTGGAATATTAAATTATTGTGTAGAAGCAAAAGTTTATGGAATTATATGTTTTGAAATGGGTTTAACATTAAGGGAAGGGGACAGGGAATATTTTTATAAAAATCTTGATAAATATTTCCCAACCTTGAAACAAAAATATCAAAATAAATATGGAAATAGTTATATAATTACCAGTGATAATAATAAAGAGCTTATGAAAATATTTAATAAAACATGTCAGGACAATAATATTGTATACAATAATAATGAATTATTTGCATATATGGCTGCATTTGAAGAAAAGAATAAAATAGATCAATTAAGTTTGTTCACATTCACTTAACAAGAAATTCTTTGTTAAACAAATTAGGCGGTTC
>BNVA01000085.1 GCA_025997755.1 Spirochaetia bacterium
ATAACTTAGCGTTTAGGCGCCGGGCGGAATCGAACCGTCGCATAAAGGTTTTGCAGACCTCTCCCTTACCGCTTGGGTACGGCGCAATCCATACAGCGGCTTGCCTGAGCGCGCCGTTCTTTGTCGCTTAACTGTTCCTCAACCTCGCTGTAGTCGTTGATACGCTCTTCAACAGGGCGGTAGCCGGAAACTTTTCTTTTTACGTTTAAAAAACCTTTTGGATCACCCATGTTAGTCCGGCATACTTCAGTAGTATCAAAAAATAGAGCTAAGTCATCATATTACAATAACTTAGCGTTTAGGCGCCGGGCGGAATCGAACCGTCGCATAAAGGTTTTGCAGACCTCTCCCTTACCGCTTGGGTACGGCGCCGATAAGTTAAGTCTAAATTAAAACTTGATATATCGTCAAGCGGTGAATTTTAGTATAAGTTCCGTTTGCAAGCAAAATATCTATATCGGAGCGTATGCGGTTATTTTCATCGTAGATAGGGACACGCTGATATGCCCGTTTAAGATTATATGGGTAGGCGTCAAATTTTTCCCACAATCTGGCGGCGATTAGTGTTTCTATGAGTTCCCCCAGCGAGCGGTTAATTCCGCCGACATTTGCGGTTCCTGCATTACAGGTGTCATACATACCTCCGTAACATATTCATATTATACCAAAACTCCGTGGTACCGCTATATATTACGGTGTAAATGTGTACGGCGCTTGTATGCGTTTCCTTTTATTCCAAAGGTTTTGATCCGGCTTCTATCGCTTGTTGTATTTGCAACTGGTTAAGTTCAACAGCAGGGCTTATACCATGCTGCCGGATCGCCGCCCACATAAGTTCCGCTGCGGTATTTGAATCTTGTCCGAGTTTATAAAACTCCTCTGCGGCATGGAGGAATGTATTATACGCTTGTTCAAGTTCCGATTCGATTTCCTTTGTTGAACCTTCGAGCGAGGGAAAAGAGGCAATTTCAAAAACACCAAATCCGATGGAACGGCCATCGGCTAATTCATTTATTTGGATATGCATAGAATTCGCCTATTTTTAAGCAACTAAACTTTATTGCCAACCCCGGCAACGCCATTTTGACGACTGTCTACCAATTGGTTTTCTGATGCGGTGGAATTTCGGACTCTCCTAATATTACCGTTAGTATTACTTAGCACAACTACATGGCCGTTCTCTGCGCCTACTGCTCCTTGTGGTTAGGCGGCTTTTTCTGCGTAATTCACCACGGCAACATCAGCAACCTTTGCCATAATAATATGGTCAACAATTTCTTCAAGTTGGGCAGCTACGGTTCCGGTATACCAAATATTTCCACATTCGGTACAAACCGTTGCGGGAACATTCCTAATGACAATAACTGAATTATTGACATCTTCTGTGTAGGTAACAAGTTTTTGTTCCGTTTCTGCCTTACAAATACCACACGTCATTTTACCCTCCTTCGCGTTTTACCATCTTTTTCCCATTTCTCACCGGATGGACGATATGCGGTGATGCGGTGATTATGTACAATACACTTTCACCTATACTGCAAACTATATGCAAATCAACAGAACTTATTAAGCAGCTTGGGAATGGATAGTCTGTTGGATACTGTTCAATAACTTCTCCGTTTTGAATAGTTTGTTTTAAGTCTCCATACTTTATTCCGCGCTGGCGCATTCTTGTCAATAAATGTTCGGTAAGAACTATTGCTTCATCGTTGCAAAGTTTCTGCACATCAGCAATACTTATCATTTTTCCACTATATGTGAATACCGCTTCGTATGCAAGTATAGTGTCCGTACTCACTACAAATAGGACACCCGCGTCTTATGAGGAATGGATACGCCCATGGTGGCGGAAAACTCCGCCGGAGTCAAGAAACCCAAAGACTGGTGAGGCCTATAGAAGTGATATTTATCAAGCCATCTGTCAACGAGTGCGGTGAGTTCCTTACAATTCATCGGCGCGTAGTTATAATCCAAGCATTCTCTCTGGAGACTGCCTATGAGCCGTTCCACAAAAGGCTTGTCCTTCGGGGTATGTGGGCGTGCCCAGTACCGGGTGATATTCAAGGAAGCCAGGTATTCCTCCGCCTTTGCCATGTTCCCACTGCCGTTGTCATTTACTATCTTGATGCCGGTTCCGAACCGTTCCACGATTTTTTTGAGGGCGGCTTGCGCGTTCAGACTGGAAGGCGAGGAGGCTATGTGAATAAGCGCCTCCCTGTTGAACAGATCAACGGCGCAGAAGGCGTATTGTTTTTGACCCAGCAGATACACATGTTTCATATCAAACTCAATAATCTGTCCGGGTCCGTATGCCGCAAGCTCATGGGGCTTTCTCTTGCGTTCACGGGCTTTTTTCGCGGCTTTTGAGTGTTTTTTGTGCCGTTTCACGTCAGGACTAAAAAACAGATTTTCCCGCGATATGAGTCTTCCCGGTGTTGAAACACTTGGGACGGACGCGGCTTCCATGGTGCGTATAATGATAGGGCGTATCTTTTTCGCCGAATACGTCGGGTCATGCTCCCGTATCTCACGAACGGCACTAATCAGTTCTCTCGAATACTCAGGATTCCGCCGTTTCGTGGGGACGGTTGGCTTGTTCTCAAGACTGGACAGCCGCCGTTTGTCATAACGGGCTTTCCAGCGGTAGAAGTAGGAACGGTGTATGCCGAAATGCCTGCAGGTCAGACTGGCATCGGGCAGACCGGTTACTGAAAACTGCGCTGGTTTCAACCGGTAAAAATCAAAAACCGCAAGCCGAAACTTAGCCTTGGCCGATAGTTCCTTCGCTTCTCCTCTTGCCGGTTCCCTCATATGGGGAACAGCCGTTATAATCTGAGTGGGACACCCGATACTGCCTTGCATGGCTTCCTCCGTAAAATGGCTTTTGTTTTATCCGTTCTACAACGGGGCGGGTGTCCTATTTGTTTCTGATTTTAGACAGCGCCCTGACGAGGGTAGTATATCGATCAACATTTATCATCAACCCTATTTGATTCCTTCATTCTACCCCGCACGTCTTGCACGTAGGCGGTAAGCCTACGTGCAAGACGTGCGGGTTTCTGTTTCCGGCAGAACTTTAGGGGCGGACAACACGGAAACCGATCCTGATGTAATGGTGCGCCGGCAAGCCGTCGTCTCGTTGTGCCGACCGCAGGAGACTGGCGCCATCGCGCCAACCACCGCCGCGAACCACGCGGGCAGACCCCGAAGCGGCACCCGATGGATCAGTCTGTTCCACCATACTGTAGTCTCCGTACCAGTCCCAGCACCACTCCCATACGTTGCCGCTCATATCGTAAAGCCCCAAACTGTTAGGCGCTTTTGTCCCTACATCGTGAGTTCTTTCGCCGCTGTTGCTATAATACCAAGCTACAGCATCGGCATTGTTACTTCCTGAATACTCGTAAGTCATCGTGTCTTCGTTGCCGCCCTTTGCCGCGTATTCCCATTCAGCCTCTGTCGGTAGGCGGTAGCCCGACGCCTTAAAATTACAAACTATATCGTTGCCGCTTCCGCTATACGCCGGTTTTAAACCTTCTTTTAAGCTTAGTTTGTTGCAGTATTCAACCGCTTCATACCAACTTACATTTTCTACAGGCAGATTACTCCCCTTAAAATAACTGGGATTATGCCCTATAACTGTTTCATATTCCGCTTGCGTTACTTCATACTGCCCCATGTAAAAGCCGTGTACCGTTACCCTGTGTTGGGCTTCATCATCTTCACTATCCGCTTCCGGGGGACTGCCCATCAGAAAAGAGCCGCCTTTTACGTGGACAAAACCTTTGTATTTGTTCCCGCAACTTCCCATCATCATGACAAGCGGGACGATAAGAATTAACATTGTTAATTTTGTTGTTAGTCTTTTCATAAAATTCTCCTATATGTGCGGCTCCCTTGCAGAACTTCAGGGACGGACAACACGGAAACCGAGGTCGTTGCCGCGAAACGTTGGCGTGAGGTTGCCCCGGTAGGCCGACCGCAGGTACAGGGTGAGGTCGTCCCAACCACCGCCGTGCAGCACGCGGTAAGACCCCGAAGCGGCACCCGCAGGATCGGTCTGTTCCACCATACTGTAGTCTCCGTACCAGTCCCAGCACCACTCCCATACGTTGCCGCTCATATCGTAAAGCCCCAAACTGTTAGGCGCTTTTGTCCCTACATCATGAGTTCTTTCGCCGCTGTTGCTATAATACCAAGCTACAGCATCGGCATTGTTACTTCCTGAATATTCGTAAGTCATCGTGTCTTTATTCCCGCCCTTTGCCGCGTATTCCCATTCAGCCTCTGTCGGTAGGCGGTAGCCCGACGCCTTAAAATTACAAACTATATCGTTGCCGCTTCCGCTATACGCCGGTTTTAAACCTTCTTTTAAGCTTAGTTTGTTGCAGTATTCAACCGCTTCATACCAACTTACATTTTCTACAGGCAGATTACCCCCCTTAAATTCACTGGGGTTATGTCCTAAAACTGTTTCATATTCCGCTTGCGTTACTTCATACTGCCCCATATAAAAGCTGTGTACCGTTACCCTGTGTTGGGCTTCATTATCTAAACGATCTGCTTCCGATGGGGGACTGCCCATCAGAAAAGAGCCGCCTTTTACGTAGGCAAATCCTTTGTACTTGTTCCCGCAACTTCCCATCGCCATGACAAGCGGGACGATAAGAATTAGCATTTTTAATTTTGTTGTTAGTCTTTTCATAAAATTCTCCTCTTTTTCATGGGTTACTCCTTTACTAATGAATAAACTGAGCGTGGATATTTATCCCCTGCTGATGAAATTTTTTCGTAGTGCCAGTTGGCTGTGTCTACTTCTGTGAGTAAAGCGTACAGCAGACATCCCAAAACAGAGCCTTCGTCAGAATCTGGAAAGCTCGTGCGAAATTTTGGATTAAAGATATTTATCCTTTTTAAGAACTCTTTTGACTCAAAGCGAGGGTTTTCAGTTTTTTTTACATTGTCAATTTCATCTAAAATTGCACACTTCGCTTTTTCATACAATTCCTTGTCTCTCTCAAAATCAAAAAAATTTTTCCATTGATTTTTAAGAACTAAGTTTTCTCTGTTTAATTCACTGCTACCATTAACCATATAATTCCTCCTAGAATTTATTTTATAACTTCCTCTTTATCCTCTTTTTTTCATGTAAATTTAGGTATTTTCATCATTTATTACGTTTACAAACATAATTTTATGAATATCACGTACTTATAAGGTGCGTCAAGAGAAAATTACGCTTTTGTAAGTAAAATCTTAAAAATGGGCTTTAAAGAAAATCTGAAGGCTGAGCTGGAATTTTCAGGTATGTTGATAAAAGAGCTTGCAGCGCGTTCAGGTGTAAACAGACGCACAATAGACAATTATTTGAGCACCTACAAATCCCAACCTTCTGCCGAAAACGCGGTTAAAATTGCACGCGCGTTGGGGGTGTCGGTGGAGTATCTTGTAACGGGGAACGACAAGCCGCGACGGGAGAAGACGCTTGCCGCGCTTAGTCCCGATCTGCGGGTGCTGGTGCAGACTGTTGAGCAGCTTGACGAAAAGCACCGCGAGTTTGCCTTTACCTTGATAAATGACATTAAAACCCATGCCGAAGCGGAGAGAAACGAGCATAAATGACTGTATGCCGGGATGTGCGGCGCTTGTATTATAGGAGAAATTTTGTAAGTATTTACCCCTCAACCTTTTGCGGGAGGTTGAGCAGAATGCGTATCTCGGCGTCGAGCAAGGTTTCCCTTTCAAGCAGTGCGGCGGTAATGGTGTCAAGTTTTTCTTTATTTTCCAAAAGAATTTTTTCGGCGACTGAACGTGCCCCGTCAAGAATACGCTTGATCGCCTCGTCTATACGGCGGGCAGTGTCTTCCGAGTAATCCTTGTGACGGGCAATCTCCTTGCCCAAAAATATTGGCTCGTCTTCCTGTCCGTAGGACACCGGTCCCAGCTCTTCCGTCATACCCCATTCCATTGCCATTTTTCGCGCCATCTCGCCGGCTTGCTTTAAATCATTTTGAGTACCGGTTGTGGTTTCGTTAAAGATGAGTTTTTCGGCGACCCAGCCTCCGTAACAAATCGTAATTCTATCCTCTAGCCAGCCTCTTGTGTGAGCGTAATTGTCCTCTTCCGGCAGGGAAAGCGCCATTCCAAGCGCCCTGCCGTGAGGAATTATCGTAACTTTGTGCAATGGATCGGCGCTTTTTAGGAAATAATGAAGCAAAGCATGCCCCGCTTCGTGAAAAGCTGTCATTTTTCGTTCTTTTTCGGAGATAGCTAAGTTTTTCCGTGCAGTTCCCATTAGGATTTTGTCGCGGGCTTCTTCAAAATCGTTACTTTCCACAGCTTCCTTATTTTTTCGGGCAGCCAAAAGAGCCGCTTCGTTCACCAAATTGGCAATATCCGCTCCGCTCATACCCGGCGTAGCCCTCGCAATGCGTCCAAAGTCCACGGATTTGTCCAGAGTTACTTTTGCCGAGTGAATCTTTAAAATAGCCTCGCGTTCCGTTTTATCCGGCATAGCAACAACCACCTGACGGTCAAAGCGCCCGGGACGGAGCAGTGCGGGATCAAGCACATCGGGACGGTTTGTCGCCGCCAAAATGATGACACCCTCTTTTGAATCAAAACCGTCCATCTCGACCAGCATCTGGTTTAGAGTTTGCTCACGCTCGTCATGTCCGCCGCCGTAACCGGCGCCGCGCGTCCGCCCCACCGCATCAAGTTCGTCGATAAAGATTATGCAGGGGCTGTTACGCCTGCCTTGTTCAAACAGATCGCGTACACGGCTTGCACCCACGCCCACAAACATCTCTACAAAATCACTGCCCGACATGTGGAAATAGGCAACTTCCGCTTCTCCGGCCACAGCCCGCGCCATAAGCGTTTTTCCGGTTCCGGGCATACCCACCAGAAGCACACCCTTTGGAATACGCGCACCCATTTTTGTAAATTTGGCTGGGTCTTTGAGGAAGGCGACAACCTCCTCAAGCTCGTACTTAGCCTCTTCCTGACCGGCAACATCGGCAAAGGTTATCTTTTTTCCGTGTTCCTCATAGCGTTTTGCACGGCTCTTTCCAAAGGTAAAACCCTTGCCGCCCGGTCCCGCCTGCATATTGCGGATCATAAACCATATAAGGAAAAAACCTATAAGCCACGGCAGCAATTCCATAATGAACTGCATCAAGCTGGGACCCGAAGTCGCACCGATAACCCGCACGCCTTTTGCCTCCAGCGCAGGCAGAAGATCAGGGTCTTGATACGGAATCACCGTTCTAAAATTCTGCACGGAGCCGTTTAAACCCGGACGTGACCATATAATCGTTCTGTTGTCTTGAATTGTTACCACCGTAAGCTCTTCGCGGGAAATTGAGCTGATAAAATCGGTATACGCCACCTGATTTACCGGCTCCTGAGTTGAACGCAGGTAAAAAAAGCCGAATACTGCAGCGGCGATTAAAAAAAACAAAAAACCAACACCGGGCTTTTTGTTTTTAGACAGATTAGGAGGCAGCTGCGGAAACTGCTGCCCCTTATTATCGTTATTTTCTTCTTTTCCATTATTGTTTTTAGACATTTTATTTAGTCTACATATACAAGTTTCTTTAATCAACCGCGCTATCTTGATCAAAATCGGGCATATTTGCTAAACTGACTTAACCTTGGGGAATTAGCTCAGTTGGTAGAGCGATAGGTTCGCAATCTATAGGCCAGGGGTTCGAATCCCCTATTCTCCAAAAACATAAGTCTTTAGAGTGCCCTTTAAGGTAGCTGTATGACAGAGAAAAAATTAAAACACAAAATCATCATAATTGAGTTGTCGTTTTTTCTGGTCTACGCTTTTTTAGCCGCAGAGCCTGTTCCGCAAGAGACAGTACTTAGCGCGGCTTGGATCAATTCTTTGGAGTCCAGCTATCCCGAAAAAGTTACCTCCGAAAAATTGATACCGTTTGAGTTGGGCGGACGATTCGGCTATGTTTCTAAAAGCGGCAAGTTTTCAATAAATCAGTTTAAAAAAAAATATATATCCATGTCGGAAAAACTCTGGGCTGAATACGGCGCGGAAGATCAAACTATAGATATTAAAGACCCGCAGGGAAATCAATCTTTTACAATTACAAACGCAAACGGGTATCCTTTTTTTATTGATTCGCGTATTTTTGTTTTACACAACGAGCAGTATTCTATTTCTGAATTTGATAAAGACGGAAATGTTTTATGGAAGTATGATTTTGCATCTCCTATAATCTGCGCAGACGCGGCGGCAGGTCTTTTGTTGACAGGCTCGCTTGACGGAACTATAGACCTGTTAAACAGCAATGGGGAAAGAATATTTTTTTCGGAACCGTCCGGTTCCCGTATATCCGCTATTTTCGGCTGCGCACTTTCCCGCGACGGAACGCGCATAGCAGCAATATCCGGCTTGGACAAGCAGCGTTTCATTTATATCGAACAAGTTGAATCGGCATGGCGTATAACACATCATAAATTTTTAGATGACGGATTTAGGCGTCCGGCGCTTATAAGATTCGTTGATAACGACAATCGTATCGTATTTGAGAATCAAAGAGGTTTGGGAATATACGACATTAAACAAC
>BNVA01000086.1 GCA_025997755.1 Spirochaetia bacterium
GATGGTATTAAAATTGTTGTAGAGATATACGAGCCTAATCTATCAAGTTCGGAATATTGTTCAAGTTCTTTGCATAACGCATTTTCGTTAAAAAAAAGTTCTTCCTGCGTTGCACCTTTAACAATATAGTACCATGATGGAGAACCATAATCTAAAACCTGCGAAGTAATTTTTTCATTCTCTAAAAGTTCGGGCGTCATTGTATAAAGATTTCGTATATTGTTATCTATGCGTATATTTTTATAATGTATAAAAAGCAGCGCCAGCACGGCAGCAAGAGAAAACAAAGAAAGATAAACCGGTTTTCCACCCCAAGAGTGATAAAGCCGGGGTTTTGAGATTATTATTTTATTTTCTTTATGCGTTCTGTGTTTTATGTGGTTAAATTTCTCACTAAGCGGCGGAAGAAAAAACACAGCGGTAATAAACGAGCTTGTCATTCCGAATATGCAGAACACTGCAAATTGCTTAACAATGGTAAAAGGCGCTAATATCAAAATAACAAAACAAAGACACGTTGAGATATAACTCATAGCCGTTCCGCGGATTATAGCGTCCCGCGCCTCGTCCCTGCGATGTTTTAAGTGTGAAAAAAAATGAACCGAATAATCGACTGATGTTCCTATAAGGGTTGTACCGAATACAAGAGTAAGTATGTGCATTGTCCGGAATATCAAAAGCGTCCCCGCAAAAGCGGCTGCTATAGACAGCAAAGCGGTAAAGAAAGTAAAAATTACCGGCGTAATTGATTTAAAGGTAAACAAAAACAACAGTAATATAATAATTAAAGAAATGGTTGTTATTATCGAAATTTCTTTCTGCGCGTTACTTGAACTTTCATAACTATGAAACGGTACACCTGAATTATAAAAATCAATGCCGTTAATGCCTTTTTTTATCTCATTCTCGAATTTATAAATATCTTTAACCGGATTATTCGAGCTTGAAACGCCTGTCTCCGGCAATGAAACACGCATTAAAATATACCAGCGGTTATCGGAAAAAGCCGCAAGGACACCGTTATATGGAGCCATATCCCCTGAAGTTACAGCGGCGTTTTTCAAATAACTCTTTAATATTCTTTCTGTAAGCATAAAAGGGTCAAGACTGATATTTTCAAGCGACGACAATGTTAAAGCGCCGTATATATCCTGCAGGGCTTCGTTTGATATTCTTTCCGCGTTACCGGTGTTAAGAAGATCGATTGTTTTATCATCTAAAAGCACATAACGGTAATTAAAAACATAATCCCGCAGCTTGTCAAAAAATGTATCATCAACATAAAGGTTGACCGATTCAAAAGCGCTGCTTTTTTCAACGGCAATATATAAGAGACCGGCAGCTTCTTTTGCATCATCAAAATCCGGCGCCGCTATCAAAATAACCGCAAGCTTCGCACTGTGTGCGCTAAAAACACTATCCGCCTTTGCGATGCCGCTTGAACCTTTTGGCAGTATATCCATAAGGTTTGTGTTTATATGAACGTTAAACACAAGAGCGGAAAGACATGCCAAAACAAAAACCAGCAGATGAAAAAACACCCATAACCGGATAGTGTGATTCCATACCGCAGGCGTTTTTAATAACTGTCTAATTTGTTTCAAATAATTGTATTTCATCGGGTGTCAACATTTCGGGAAACACAGACTCATAAAAGAATAATTCCGTACTGCCGCTCTTTTGTTCGATCATCGTTACTTCGTTTATGACATGGCGTCCGCTGCTCTCTCCGCCTTTTATGATCACTTTTTCAGCAAAGGCTTTCATCTCTCTGTGTTTAGGCGTCAGATTCATTACCCATTCTCCGTTTGATTCAATAAATTCAACGAAGAATGATTTTTGCAGTGTTGTAATATCACCTGTAAATATGGAGCTTATGGTTTCGGCTATCCATAAAAATGAACGGTTACCCTTAGCATCAATACGGCTCTGCACTCCAGAATCATTTCTTTGCGTCAGCGAATTAGGTCCGGCGATAAGAGTAGAGGAAACAGGAGTTAAGGTTTGCAGAATAATTCCTAAATCCTTTGCAATAACAAAATTACCGGTGGAAACAAAGATACGTTTAACTGCGGCTGCTTCTTTTCTTTGTATAAAATTACCTTTAACAATATTGTTTTTAGAAAGTTTATCGCAGACTTCGTTAATGTCGGCGGAAATATTTACATAACCTGCAAAAAACAATAAGACAGCAATTATATAAAACTTTTTTATCACTATTTTACTTCCCCCATCTTTTGCCTTTTCCATTCTTCAACCCTGCCTATAAAAATATCAGGACAAACAAAAGACGATTTATTTGTCTGCATATTAAATACCATCTGAGTACTTTCGCCTTTTGTACAGAGCATGCCGGTTTTGGAATTGTAAAGTTCATATTTTAATTTTATACAATTTTGATATTCCGATAGAAAAGCTCTTGCTCTTACAGTATCACCGTAGGAAAAAGATGATATAAATTTTAAAGAAACGCTTGTTACAGGAAACGCAAAGCCTGAATCTTTCATTTCAAGATAATCGTAACCGATTTTTTTTAACAGAGCGCATCGTATTTTTTCAAAGTATTTAACATAGTTACCGTGCCAAACCACATTCATAGGGTCTACATCGTAAAATTCAACTTTGAATTCCATCTCCTCAAAGAATTTATTGTTCACCATTTTTATTTCCGCCTTTACCTATGCCCAAAAATCATAAAAATTGTACCACTGGTAAGGCTCTTTTGTACAGTACTCCTCAAGATAAGACACAAAGTTACCGGCAAGCTCGTTTATCCGGGTTTTCCGCTCATTTCTGCCGCAATCAAACGAAATCTTTGATTTGTGAACATTCATGCGGTAAAGCGGCGTTGCCAGGGATATATCTTTTCGCAGCGCAAAAATAAAATATGTAGGCGCGTCTAAAAGTGATGCGATCAAAAAAGCTCCAAGCGGGAAAGAGGCTTTTTTTCCTAAAAAAGAAAATTCTAAAGTTCTATCGTTTGAGCTTACGGGAGTTCTATCGCCGGCAATTACAACTAACCCTCCTTTTTCAATCGTTGCGCTTAACGTTATTAAAGTTCCGGGATTTATTTCATCTGCACTTATTAATTGATTATTTGAAGCCGGATTTATTTTTTTTAATATTTGATTAAAATAAGGAGTAACGGAAAAATATGTAATTGATACTATAGGGAACTGATGAGAAACCGCCGTCTTGTTTAGGCAGGCACAGGCGCGCAGCATCTCGGAATTGCCTATATGTGAACATATCAACAGTGCGCCTTTTTTGTTTTCAAGATTTTGGACAAGATCGTAAATATCATCATTTTGATATTCAATATCTACAGTATCTTCCCTGCCGCTCCATGTTTCAATCTTTTCGATTAACGTAAGAGAAAAAGAAAGAATATGCTTATAAACCGAGTGGCGCTCCTTACTGTTTGTAAACAAGGTTACATATTTAAAAAAACGTCTCGATTCAATGCGAACTTTTTTTGAAAAACAAAAATAAAAAAAACTTACGATAAACGCACAGGCGCGGCAAAAAGACGGAGGCAGAAACTTTACAAAAAGAAGGACAAGTTTTAACTGCCAAAGGCCCAGTGTTTTTTCACGCTGCGCAGCCCAATGTTCAGTATTATCGTTTTTGCAAGCCATATTACCATTATACATTTTTTATATGGCGCATGATAAGCATAGGCAGACGGGCAATCATTCCGAAAAAAAGCCTTGTAAAAACCGCTGTTATACGGCTATTGTCGCGGATAATATGAAAATGCGATATGCCGTCCTTTGGATAAGTTACCATAACAGAATGAAAAATTACAGGGCAGTTATTCCAATAGAGATGTACAAGTATATCTATGTCAAATGCCATACGGTTATCAATATAACTATGGTCTATTACATAACAAGTTTCTTCTACTGGATATACGCGGAATCCGCACATAGAATCTTTAATCGCAGATGAAAGTGTTACAATTTTTGCCCATGTATTTGCGACCACCCTGCCGTTTTTTCTTGATTTAGGAACGGATTCATCGTAGTCGGGAAAGCCGCAGATCAGCGCTGCCGGATTCTCTCCGGCAAGCTCAAAAAAAACAACCGCAGCGGAAGCATCGTGTTGGCCATCGGCATCTATCTGCAATGCGTGTGTTAGATTCATACTTTTTGCAATTTTTATTCCGGTACTAAAGGCGGCGCCTTTTCCTCTATTCTTGTTATGCGCCATTATAATTATATCGGTATATTCATTTGAAATAATGTTTAAATATTGTTTTGTGATGCTGTCGCTGCCATCATCAACTATAATTACCGGACATGACAGATGTTTTTGAAGCGTTTCTATCAGCGGTTTAATAGTTGTACCGTGATTGTACAACGGAATTATAACGCAGGGTTTTATACCATCATTCATTTATCAATTATCAAAGCTCAAGGAACCGGATGAAAAAACTTTTTTCCCATCGTCTTGTGTCATGCTAAACGCGATACTTCTTTTTTCTGCATTATAATTTACTTCAAGATGAATAAGATCATCAGGCTGAATAATGGCGGAAAATTTTAAGCGCTTAGCGCCGAAAAAACACAGTGGAGTATTAAAGTACTTTGCACAAATACGTACCAAAATATCAATCTGCCCCACTGCAGGAAGAATCTTTAACTGCGGAAAGTGTCCGTCAAAATAATCACTTTCCTTTCTGACTTTAAATTTAACTAAAACTCTTGTGTCATGTTTTTCTATAAGCGTTTCCGTAAAATCTTTTCCCATTTTCTATTCCTTTTCTTTTTTATTTTTTTGCAAACAAGGCTTCGATAGCTTCTTTTTTCTTTTTACCCTGCGAATCTAATGGCAACTCATCAACGAAGCGCCACTTTTTAGGAATCACGGTACCTTCAAAAAAATCAATTAAAAAATCATAAAAAAATTTGTTTATTAAATATTTTTCTGTGCAGGCAAATTTTTCTTTGCCGTCCGCGTTAAGCGCAATAGCTGCGGCAAGGTACTGCCTTCTGTCCTGCATTGCGCGTACGCACACATCTTTTACAAGTCCGGTCTGCATTATGCGGCTCTCAATTTCCGGTAGTGATATACGTTTCTCTTCGATTTTTACTATGGAGTCGGCGCGTCCTTTTAACAAAAATCTGCCGTCGCTAAATATTTCGGCAATATCGCCTGTAATAAAACCCGACGGGTCTTTTATATACGGAGATATTATAACAAGACAACCTTTATTTGGTTCTTCCTCTTTAATCCAAACTTTTGCATTGTCAAAAGGTGTCCATTCAGGTCCGTCTTTA
The DNA here is from genome assembly GCA_025997755.1 of Spirochaetia bacterium. The sequence continues at coordinate 5,283 of BNVA01000086.1, forward strand.
GACTGTCTGTAACCTATTCCGTTTGTTTCCGTACTGCCGTAAACTTCGTATGGCCAAAAACCAAAAACATCTTGTGTCTTTTTTGCAGTCTCGAATGGAACCTCTCCACCGGATGTAAAGATAAGCGGCGTTTTCATTTCAAAATGCAGGTCAGCCTCGGCAGCCCGTTTAAGAAAGGCGGGGACAGTTATTATTGTGTATGAATCACTTGTAAACGGCATAAATTCTTCTGGAAACTCTATTTTTGTACGGCGGAACGGCACGCCTAAAGCGAATGGCAGCAGCACGGAAAAAAGCAAGCCCCAGATATGATGATGACTTACCGTTGAACAAAATTTACGTTTGATAAATTCAGCGCCCCATCTTGAAATAATAAAACTATTGTCTAATTCAAATTCCGTTAGGCGTTGTTTTACAATTTTTGGTTTTCCGGTAGTACCGGAAGTATACATATTGATAACTGTACGCTCACCGTCAATCTCCGGGATTTCCTCAAAATCACCGGAAGGTAAAGAATTTGTTTTTGATTCTGTTTCAATGATCGAAACTATATCTACACTGTCCGGCAGTTCAATGTCTGTAAGCAGCGTTGTATAAGGATCACGCATTTCCTCAAGGTACTGCCGCGTAACATTTGCCGTTAAACATATTTCCTTCTTGCATTGAAGCAAGGCGGTAAACCCCAACAGAAAGTACCAGCTATCCTGTGTATGCAGTATCCACTTTTGTTTATCGCTTGCAGTAAGTACGCGGCGCAGTTTTTCCGTGCCTAGTATAAAGTCTTTCCATGTCTTATATTTTTTGTCTGCAAATACGCCGCCGTAACAAAGAATGGTTTCAAAAGGACGCGAGTGTACCTTGAATTTAGACAAAAAAACAGTTTTCGGCATTTTTTTCTGTGTCACCTTTCTAACTAAATACTCTCCAAGAAAAAGCGTTCCCATAAGTATATACGAAATGCCGCAATTATAAAGCACCCAGACTTTATCGGAACATCTTAAAAAGGTAAAGGCAGAAACTGCGGCATTAAAAATAAAAAAGCCGCTCCACACGATAGTAACTTTCCTACAGTATAAGCGTATCTGATCTTCTGCAGGCGAACCTTTTATCGTTTTGTCTTGCAGCACCGCAAAACGGAAAATTATTTCCGGCGGGAAAAATAAACTAAAACCGAAAAGACAGAGAAGAAATCCGTTTACTATGAGCGGGTAGAATTTTAGGGGAAAAATATCACGGCGGCCAATACTTAAAGCGGCAAGTGTAATCAACAGAACGGCATTAAAAATTATGCGGAAAAATTTATTCCGTGATTTTAACATGCCTAAGCGTTTAACCTTCGGTCAAAGGTTGAAGAATCTCCACTACATCCTGAACTGTTTTTGCTTTTTTGAAAAGTTCCGCATCCAGTTTCCCTGGCAAATATGGTTTCATTTTAACGATTAGATCAACGGCATCTATAGAATCAAGACCTAAATCCTGATACAAAAGAGCGTCGGGTGTTATCTGATCCAACGAAAGCTCAAACTCCGCGGAAAGAATCTCCTTCATTTTTGTAAAGACTTCCTGCTTTGTCATTTTGTATTTCCCTCCGCAGTTACATATTCTGCCAATGCGTTGACAGAGGCAAAATGTTTTTTGTTATCTTCATTATTTTCTGAAAATTTTACACCGAACTTCTTTTTTAATGCAATACCCAGCTCAAGCGCGTCAATCGAATCCAAGCCAAGTCCCGTACCGAAAAGCGGCTCCGAGTCTACGATATTTTCGGGACTTATGTCTTCCAATTCAAGCGCGTCTATGATCAATTTCTTTATTTGAAGTTTTAAATCGTCCATATACTAAAACTATCACATACAATGAAGCGTGTCAATTCTCAGATTTCACATTCGGCAGGCTTGGACGGAGGCGGCAAACAGGCGGCTTTCCTCCCGCGCAGCCAGCACGAATTGGTTTTTGTCCAGCCTGCCTAAAACAGCGTCCCTTTCCTCATCATTTGAGTAGGTAATATTTCTGAACGGATCGCTGTAATCTTTTAGTTTTGTTTTATAAACTTGATCTTCAATATATGATCTTATGCGCAGCGCTTCGTCTAAAAACTCATTCCATTTATCGTTGGAGACAGGCGTATCGTATGAGCCGTTTAAAAACCGCAGAACCTGCAGTGCGTTATGTGCTTTGTCATGCGGATATTCCGCATAAAGCCGTTCATATTCACCGTGTATGTCCTTCCATGATTTTAGTGCGCCGTTCCGTATTGCATCGCATAACGCCTCTACTTTTGCCTTAGGCACAAGCTGACCTCCTAAGTTTTCCCATTCAAACGAAACGCTGTCTTTATTTTCGGATTGAAAAACGTTAAACGCCGTTTTGTTAGCCTTAAGATAATTCGTTAATGTTTTTACCGCATAGTAACAGAGCATTTGCCGGTACGCGGCAGCTCCGGCATGCACTTTTACAACACGAACCGCCTGTTCAGAGCGTTCAAGCGTACGCCCCGGTGCCAGCACACGATCATAATTATCTGTTTGAGATGCCCACGTATCAAGGAGTGATAGAGCGTTGATAATTTCATGCACGGTATCCGGCGCAAGATAGTCTGTCTCGTAACGTTGTGTAATAACTGTACGGTCATCCCTTGACTTATATTTCCATGAGTTGCGCTCCAAAGCAAACATATTGTACATCCACCAATAAGCCGGCATAACGACACGGCGGCTGTTTTCTCTATTGTTTGTTAAAAGGCAAAACGGCAGCGGTATATCAAGTTCCACAGGATAGTTGCCCTTTGCAATTAACGTATAACTTGCAAAGCGGCTGTTGTGTTTTATCGCGCTGGAAAGTCCGGGCCAAAAACCGCGCCCCGCGATAATTTCGCCGTCATTTCCGCGGCTGTTGTGGTTTGATCCTACGGTGGCTCCCGCCGCCAAATTCGACTGCCCCATCAACATAGCGGCAATCAAAAATGAATTGTTATGATGCTGTTCATGCGCGGGAAATACAAGATTGTTTAACACTTCGCAGCAGGATACCGTCGAATTGTCGCCCAGTATTGAATTAATGAGCCGCGCTCCGTATTTTAAGTTACAGTTATTTCCAATAACAAAGCGTACCGCCTTGCATCCGTAAAAAACATGACAGCCGAATCCGACAATGCCGTTTACAAGCTCTACACCCTCGCCTATCTGCGTCGGCTCCTTTATACATGATTTTTACGGATGCAAGGCGGTACGCTTTGTTATTGGAAATAACTGTAACTTAAAATACGGAGCGCGGCTCATTAATTCAATACTGGGCGACAATTCGAC
>BNVA01000087.1 GCA_025997755.1 Spirochaetia bacterium
CCCCGATACCACGGCGCTGGAAGCCGCTATCAGACCGGAGATGATGCGTGTGTTCCCTGCGGCTCTCCTGGGGCGTATTCAGATCGTACCGTATTTCCCGCTGGGCAAAAAAGCCCTGCACAGCATAATCGACCTTAAACTGGGCAAGATTAAAAAACGTGTTACCGAAAACTACAAGGCGGAACTAGTTTCTACCGATGCGGTAAAGGACGAAATTATACGCCGCAGGAGAGCCGCAGGGAACACACGCATCATCTCCGGTCTGATAGCGGCTTCCAGCGCCGTGGTATCGGGGAGCTTGTCCTCGTCATCGCACATATCGGTGATCACCTGATCTCCCACGTTTGTGGTTAACAGTATAATGGTATTGCGGAAGTTTACCTGTCTGCCCGCGCCGTCCTCCATCTGCCCCTTGTCAAAGACCTGAAAGAAAATTTCGTGTACATCGGGATGTGCTTTTTCCACCTCGTCCAGCAGGATAACGCTGTATGGTTTGCGGCGCACAGCCTCGGTAAGTACCCCGCCTTCGCCGTACCCAACATAGCCCGGGGGCGCTCCCTTTAGGGTGGAAACCGTGTGTGCCTCTTGGAACTCGCTCATATTGATCGTAACGATACTTTCCTCGCTGCCGTAGATCTGTTCCGCCAGAGCAAGGGCTGTTTCGGTTTTACCGACACCGCTGGGACCGGCCATCATAATTACGGCGATGGGTTTGTTTGGGTCTGCAAGCGATGCCCTAGCGGTGGTTACCCGCTTGGCAATCATCTTGACACCGTGTTCCTGACCTATGATACGGCGGTTCATTTCTTCGTCCAGTGTTAATATAGATTTGATTTCGTCCTTGACCATGCGTCCAAGCGGTATGCCCGTCCATTCGGAGATAACGGTGGAAACCGCCTGAGTATCCACCTGCGGCAATACCATTGGGTCATCCCCTTGGAAATCCGCCAGTTCCTGCCGCTTGGCTTCAAGGTCGGCTTTTGCTGCGGCAGTATCGGTTTTTTCGGCAAAAGCCTTCTCCACCGTTTCCCGCAGCGTTACTATTTCTTCCACCAGCGTCTTTTCTTTTGTAAGCCGTTCTTCCAACGTTTTTTTGCGTTCATCTTCTTTGGCAATATCCGCTTCTATACCCGCGAGTTTTTCCGCGTGGTCAAAACCGGCGTTTTCTTCACGTCCCAGAATTTCTTTTTCCAGTGTCAGGGCTTCTATGCGGCGGCGGCAGTACTCCAACTCCGCAGGTTCCGCGTTCTGGCTCAAAGCAACCTTGGCGCAGGCGGTGTCCAGAATGCTTACAGATTTGTCCGGCAACTGACGGGCGGGAATGTAGCGCCGGGAAAGTTTAACCGCCTGTGAAAGCGCCTCGTCCAACACCGAAACCTTGTGGTGTGTTTCCAGCGCCTTTACGATGCCCCGCATCATTTCCGTCGCCTTTTGATCATCCGGCTCGTCCACCACGATATTCTGGAAGCGGCGGGTTAGGGCAGGATCCTTTTCAAAGTATTTTACATATTCCTGCCATGTTGTGGCGGCGATACAACGCAGCTTTCCACGGGCAAGGGCGGGCTTTAACAGATTGGCGGCGTCGTTCTGCCCCGCCGCTCCGCCAGCGCCTATAAGGGTATGGGCTTCGTCGATAAACAGGATTATCGGGGTGTCGGAACTCTGCACTTCCTCGATAACTTGTTTTAGGCGGTTTTCAAACTCCCCTTTCATGCTTGCACCGGCTTGCAAAAGACCGATGTCCAATGACAGTAGCAGGGTACCCTTTAGGCTGCCGGGCACATCTCCTGAGGCAAGCCGCTGGGCAAAGCCTTCCACCACGGCTGTTTTGCCGACACCGGCATCTCCTGTAAGTATGGGATTGTTCTGTCGGCGGCGCATAAGTATGTCGATGATCTTGCGTATTTCGGCGTCCCTGCCCACGATTGGATCACTCTTGCCTTCTTTGGCTTGGGCGGTCATGTCAACGGTGAACTGTTTGAGAGCTTCCCCCCTGCCCATGGCGGCGCTGCCCATCATTGCCCCCGCCTGTCCGGTAGCGGCGCTTTCCCCTGCCGGGGCTGCGGCGGAAGTTTCCTCCGAATTTGTAACGATCTCTTTAAATTGTTCGGTTAAAAGATCGCCGTTAATCTTTAAGAATTCCCTGCTCATTTCATGAAGCTGTCTGGCAAGCTCCGGGGTCTGCTTTAGGGCGATTAGGAGATGCCCTGTGCGTATTGCTCCTTGGTTAAAGCCCAGGGAAGCAATCATCCATGCTTCCTTGATCGCCGCCTCGATGGTGCCGGAGAAATCGGCAATGGATACCGCCCCGCGCGGAAGCGCGTCCATCACGTCGAGCATATCCTTAGAAAGTTTTGCTTCGTCCAGGGAGAAATGACGGATTGCCTCGTGCCAGTCGGTCTTTTCCGAAAGAAGAATCTGGTTTACCCAGTGGGTCAATTCCACGTATGGATTCCCGCGGGTTTTGCAGAGTATAGTGGCGCTTTCAATAGCCTTGTATGCCTTTGCGTCCAGTTTTGAAAATAGCTGAATTCGTTTAAGTTTAGCCATAGGTAACTTCCTTTATTTGTTTATTACAGCCGTTAGGCTGCTGCTCTCTGAGCATAAATATGCTTAACAAGTGTGATTGTAGATGTCTCCAGATTTCCAAGCCAGCAGCCTCCCAGTAGAGCCGTGCCGGTTCCCAATTTGGGCATGGAAATTGATGCGCTGTTCAGTGTAAACGTAAGATCATAATCCATAGGCTGATCCAGATACAGGGAAACCAGTTGATGTAGTAGATTGAAACCCGCAGTTCCCGGCAAAAGTTTTTGACATTCCGAATAATCCATAGGACCTATGCGTATTTCAAACTTCTGGGTGGCGCTGTAGTAACTGCGGCCAATCTGCAAATTCTCTCCCAGTATGGCGGTTTTCGGGTTTCCAAGAACCGCTCTGTTTTCCACCGGTATATCATAGGAGGCAATTACAAAGTCCTTTATCGTCACATTTGGACTAGCCCGCCGCATAATGTCTTCCAGAGCGGAGCGGGTCTTAAAGCGCATTCCAAAGTGATGGGGGTTACAAAGAAAAAAATGTTCCTGATTTTTATCGGACATTACCTGATCCGGCGGCAGCCCCGCAAGGCTCTTGAAAATATCCCTTATTGGATCGTCGGCGGGGCGATCAAAACTGATTGCCTGTTCGTTTAGGGCAAATGCGCGGTAGAACAAAATATGTATACGGTGGTGTATAATGTCCAGAAAACGCCGCCATGCGTGATCGTATTGGTTACATGATCGCTGAAAAATATAGCTGGTAAAATCAAGCGGCATAGGCCCGTTGACTCCCAAAAGACCTAAAAAGTAAGTCATAATAACCGCATCTATGCCTACGGTATTTCCCTCGGCGATCTCCGCAATTTCGGTACTTGGAAAACGGAGAAAAGGCGCCTGTCCAAAGCGGACATTCTCATCTTTGGGATGGACGGCTTGCCCCAGCCTCGGCTGATTAGGCCGGGACTTTTCCAGACGCCGTACCAGTCCAAACCAGTCCGGTGCGGAAACATTGTTCCGCAAATTACGGGACAGGGTCTTGATCAGTTTTCTAACGTCGTTTTCCATGTGGTTATATACCCCGATTGTACCGTGTGGACATTCACTTCAAGCATCGAATTAAAGGGCGTGAAGGATCGTAAAATCTCCGCAATCAAAAAGGCAAAAATATAATACCCGATTCCGGCGTAAGCCGTTTCATCTATGGTAACATCCACTTTCCAGCCCCGTTCAAAAAACACCGCTCCCTTTTGCACAAACCGGAAAGTCGCGGGAATGCTTGTCATTTTTACGATACCATCCACCATACGGAAGGTTTCCTCGTCGGTACGTATGCGGTAATTGCGAAGCATGGTTTTGAACATTTCCAGAGGAAAATCCCCCTCCTGCCAAAGCATGGAAGAAAGATTGTAGAGTATGTGGCTCAATTTGGTAAAGTCCGCCTTGTCTCCCCGCTCAATGATTGAATAATTCGGTCTGGTGGGCCGGGTCAAAAATGCTGCCGCGCTTATTACCGGGGAATTGGAGATTAGAGAAATATCGGAGCTTAGGAGCAGAGGCAAGTCGCGGTTGGTACAGATCGTCTCCGCGGCAAACTGGTGGGCGTTTTCCAGTGTCCGTTCCCCTGTGGAAAAAGCAACATACATTTCCGAACCATCGTAGGAACTGCGCCTTACCGCCTTGGTGGTAAAAAGACTACGGCGGCGGTGCTGGCTAAAGAAATTCCGTTCCACCCCATCCTGCAAAAGATCATTCTCGTAAAAGTTTGCCGCATAGAATAAAGTTTCATTCCGCTCATTAAAAAATTCCAGACTGCGGATAGTGATCACCTCAAAATCCCGCATTGCGGCACGTTCAGGAACTATATGGTACTCGTAGGCTTCCCGTTCCAGCGGAATCCTGTCGGAACGCTTGGGGAAAAGATTTAAAGCCGGAACGCAGTTAAATTTGATGGAAGAATCCTTTATCTCCGTTGCAAGCGAAAGTTCCCGCCGCCGGAAAGTGATGATCATTTCCATAGTGGAATTCCTGTCGGCAAAACGCAGCGGCAAATTTTTGATCTGGAAAAATTTGAAAAAAGCGGGGTATGCCATAAAATCCTGTATCAACCTTAGTCCCCGGATATTTCCTTTAAGTCCTTGAAACAGGGTCCGTGTATCCGCATTAAAAGGCATATCAAAGCCTATGTCATCAATGGATATAAAATTTTCGTTATTATAACGGACATAAACGCCTAAGCGCCCCGTCATGATCTGCCTAAGCAATAGGGAAGCTCCGTCATCGGGCAGGTTTAGAAAAAAAGATGTGTCAATATTTTCAGTAACCGCTTCACCGGCGGAAAGTATAATGTGCAGGGCGGCTTGGGCTTTTTCGTCTTTGATGCCGAAAGCGGAAAGATCACGGGTAACATACTCAGCCTTGGTCAAGTACAGTGGAGAAAGTGGTATATCCATAAGGGTGGCAAAACGGCAAGGGGTATTGATAGTGGGGATAAGGGCGTCAAAAACCGTTCCACGCTCCAGAATTCCGCCCCTGCGGGCTTTTTCGTTGTTGTAATCAAGGGTAAGTTCCAGCACTGTCCCGGAAGGAATGGGATACAAAGCGCTGGGCGCCATGGAATTAAGGATTGATTCCAGAAGCCGTTTGTAGCCTTCGTCCTGTTTCTTTTCCACACGAGCGGATAAAAAAGCAGTGCCTTCAAGCAGCCGCTCCACATAGGGATCCTGACACTCAAATTCGGAGATGTTCAGGCGTCCTGCAATTTTGGGAAATTCCCCTGCAAATTCGGCGGCTAGTCCCCGTATATATGAAAGGTTGTCCCTGTAATAATCCAAAAATTCCATGTATTTGGCTAATCCTTTGCGTAGCTAAGTTCCGCTGCTCCGGTTTCAAGATCGATTTTGGAAACAAACCGTACCTCTTCGCTCACTTCGCCAGCTTCTATAACACCGCTGATAAGAAATTCCATAAGAGATTCGCTTGAGTTTTCGGATGATGAAAAATCCACATTTACGGTTTCCCGCTTCATTCGGGGCTCAAAATCCTGCAACTGTTTTTGGATATGGGAACGCAGGAAATCTTCGTTACTCTTGGAGTGCATCCTGCCGCAGAAGTCGGAAATACCGTACCCAAGAACGGAGTTTTCCAAGTCTTCCCACCCGTTCAATTCTTTAAGAGAGGGGTGGCTCCTTGAATTAAAGAGCATTTCTATATTGTCGAAGATGTCTTTTTTTAACTGTTTGGTGGTTATAAGCCTATCGGCGGTTTCTTTTTTTACATTCGGTTCGTAGTCGGTCAAACGGCTGAGTAAATATGGTTTATACCGCGCCTGTTCCTTGGTTTTGTCATCCCGGGGAATTCTATCCAACATCGCTGTCCCGCCGTTTTTCGTAAAAAGAAAAAGAGGATGTCCGCATAACCGCCCTTAGGACAGATTTTGCGGGCATCCCCTTAGTCTAATTATTTCGCCTCGTTGGCTATCTGGTCAAAGGCGGTTTCAATGGCTCCGTCCTTTGTGTTGTCCGGTTTAATCGGGGTAAGTTTCCATGTGATTTTTCCGGGGATCAACTCCACATATTCAACCGGCTGCTGGGACATCGGGTCTCCGTCGCTGGAAGCTATGGTTCTAACCTCCGCTTTGGAAATCTTGACGTTTTCCAATGTTACTTCGTAGACCGTGGTCTGCTCGCCGGATATAGCCCTGCAATAGGCGAATGCCGCTTTTTTTATGGTGTTCCCGCCGACGCAGTACTGCTGAATCTTTGGGGTAGCTTTGTCGATGGCATGGGTGAAGGTGAAGGGGGTGAATTGTCCACGTCCTACCACATCCGAACCGCCGCGGGCTACCGATATGTTCTGCATCCCGCCGTGCGAAAAGTCTAATAACTCAATCCATTTGTCGTGATTTTTATCCGCCGACTGTCCTTCGATTCCATCAATTTGAAGAAAATAAACGCTTGCCATAATATAACTCCTTTAATAGGTTTAATTGTTTGTTTGGAGGTTTTAACCATACGGTGTGACCATCCATAACTTACATATATTTATTACCCTTGGCGGAAAGTTTATTACACCTTCCGCCGTTTTTTATTTTCCTGCAGCGGGGATTTTTGTTACAAGCCGCAGCGAGGTGGTCAAACCTTCAAGCTGGTAATGCGGGCGCATATAGAACCGGGCGCTGTAATAGCCGGGCGACCCTTCTACACTTTCCACTTCCACCTTTGCTTCCGCCAGTGGATACTTGGCTTTGACTTCCTCGGTAGCGCTGGGATCGCCGGTAACATAGCCTGAGATCCAGTTGGACAGCCAGCGCTGCATATCGTCTTTTTCCTTAAAGGAGCCAATTTTATCCCGAACTATACACTTTAGGTAATGGGCAAAACGGCAAGTAGCAAATATATAGGGCAGCCGTGCCGCAAGACTGGCGTTTTCCGTGGCATCTGTGGAATCATATTCTCTGGGTTTATTAACGGTCTGACCTCCAAGGAATACCGCGTAATCCGTGTTCTTCCAGTGGAGCAGGGGCATAAAGCCGTTCTTGGAAAGCTCCGCCTCGCGCCGGTCGGTAATGGCGATCTCCGTGGGACATTTCATGGCTACTCCGCCGTCATCGGTTGGGAATGTGTGGGTAGGCAGACCTTCCACGGCTCCGCCGGATTCCACGCCTCTGATATTGGCGCACCAGCCGTAGTTAGAGAATGAACGGTTCACGTTCACACCCATGGCATAAGCGGCATTCATCCAGTTGTATTTATCGTTAGCGCCTGCGCCTGTGTCTTCCTCAAAGTTGAAAGCCTCTACCGGATTACTTTTGGCTCCGTAGGGTGTGCGGCTCAATACCCGCGGAAGTGCAAGGGCTACATAGCGGCTGTCGTCGGATTCCCGGAAGGAACGCCATGCGGCATATTCCGGTGTTGTAAATATCTTGCTTATATCCCTGGGGTTCGCCAATTCCTGCCATGAATCCAGGTTCATCATTGAAGGATCCGCAGCGGTTATAAATGGCATGTGGGATGCTGCGGAAATTTGGGCTATACCTTTTAGAAGTTCCACATCCTGCGGGGTCTGGTTAAAGTAGTAGTCCCCTACCAACGCGCCGTAGGGTTCGCCTCCGGCTGTACCGTACTCATCTTCGTAGAGTTTCTTGAAAAGTGGACTCTGATCCCATGCCGTACCCTTAAAGCGTTTTAGGGTCTTGCTTAGGTCGTTCTTGTTTATATTCATCACCCGAATTTTCATGCTTTCGCCGGTGGTGGTATTGGAAACCAAATAGTTAAGTCCGCGCCATGCGCTTTCCATTTTAGAAAAATCCTCGTGGTGGATTATCAGGTTTAGCTGTTCCGAAAGTTTTTTATCCAGTTCCGCGATTATTCCTTCGATGGTTTTAATCGCATCGTTGGAAACAAGGCTGGCATTTTCCAGCGCCTGTCCTACCAGGGTATTCACCGCCCCCTGAACGGCGCTGCTCACCTCAGGTGTCTGGGGTTTGAATTCCTGACTCAGGAGCTGCTCAAAATCGCTCATCTCCAGTGACTCAGAGTTTAATGATTGTATGTCTAATTGTTTGTCTGCCATGCTATGCTCCTTTTACTCCTTCTTTTCCGCATCTGCGGCCGGCGCGTCGGCGCCTGCGTCCGGGTTTTTTTCCTTAGCCTTTGCGGAAAGGGCTTTAAGGAGTGCCGTGTCTGCAAGTATCTTGTTTAGCAAATCTTCCGCGCCGGATTTGCCGTCCATATAGGACAGAAGGTTTGAAAGTTCCTGCCGTGCTTGCATAAGTTGTTTAAGTCCGTCTACCTTGGACACCACCGCTGCGGGAGAGAAGTCCTCCATGCTTTCAAAGGACATATCCACCGCGAGATTACCCTCTCCGGTGAGTGTGTTTGGCACATTGAACGCTACCCTTGGGGAGATAGCCTTTAGGCGGTCATCAAAGTTTTCAGTGTTAATTTCCAACATCTGCCGCTCCTCCACAGG
>BNVA01000088.1 GCA_025997755.1 Spirochaetia bacterium
AACAAAAAAAGAAATAACACTTGCGACTAACGCTAGTGAAGAAAAGATGTATGCCATTATTTAAGGAGTAAGGAGTAAGGATCAAGGAGTAGTTACTTCATTATGAAAACACAGTACAGATCACCTTGACAAAGTACTTTGTTGTCAAATAATTACGCTACTCACTACTCACTACTCCTTACTCACTACTCCTTATTAACCGGAAATATCCACATAATTACCTAGAGTTGGATCGCGCAGCAGGTTTTGATATTTAAAACCGTTTTCATTTTCATCATCTTCTTCTTTCTGTCCTTTTCCCGAATGTCTGCCCGCCTCATCGTTTTTTTTACGGTTATATTTCAATTTATCGTCTATCTTTTCCAATCCATCTTTTGTATCTTGTGCCTCGTTTACCGATTTTGTTTTTATCTCGGTGCGTAATTCCTGACGATGCCCCGCTATAGCCTCCCGTAACATAGCGCCGTCTTTTTGCAGGGAAACATCTTTTCCTATGTTATCAAGCTGCGAAAAAAGTAATTGAAGATCGATGGGCTGTAACGCCATTATTCCGAACTCCTGTTTTGAACATCAATATCTGTCTCATAATATTTTTCTGCACGAATCATATTATTTTCCATAGCAAAGGTAACGGCTTTGTACTCGTTACGGATAACCTCTCTTTCATTGCGTATAATAATAACAACCCCGGGGTTTACTTTTTGAGAGGCGGATACCCTGCCTATAAATTTAAGATCGGACAATACTTTGTTGACCTTCTCAATAGATGCGGTCAACTCATTTGATTGTCCAACAAGCTCTTTACGTTTTTCTATAAGCTGCTGATAGTATTCTTCTTTTTCGTCCGGCAGGCTTCCTCTTTGTTGTCTGATACTTTCAAGCGATCTGATATTCAACTGAACATCATCGAATTCCAGTTGAACCTCTTTAAGTTTTCCGCTGAACATTTCAAGCTGTGCCTTACTTTTTGGATCGTATCCTACTTCGCAGATTGTTTCCGTATTACCCGAAGGACTTCCCAAGGATTTCGCGCTTATACTCTCTGCCGCCCTTTGTCTGCCGCCTATAATCGCCGCGCGTTTTCCCTGGCAAACAATGCGTTTTGCCGCACTAACCTGTGAATTCAAAATACCATCCGAGACAACGATCATTCCTCCGGCGCTTACCCTTGCATTTTCGATAAACTTTACCCATATTGAGCGTCCTGCGTTTACCGCCGTGCCTTCCTTTCCGGTAATGCCCTGACGCACGATAATGTCGCCTTCCGCGTCAAGGGATGCCTTGTCTACCGTCCCGTAAACCTCAATATTTCCCGATGCTTTAACGGAGAAACCTTCCTCAACGTTTCCTGTAACAACAACATTTCCAAGAAAAATTATATTTCCTGTTTTAAGATTTACCGATCCATCAACTGTATAAACTATTTCAACATTTATTTTGCCGTTTGACATTACAACCTGCCCGTTGACATCGGAGACAACGGTTTGTCCGTCTTCGGCAAAATGAACATTCTTTCCTATGGTAAGCGAGAAATCTTTTCCGTCCTTCGCTTCCAGCATTTTTCCTGTTACCGTATAACCTCTTTGTCCTTTTTCCGCCGCATGAATAGTCGCCAGCTTTTCATCTTTGAAAACATTTTGAATTATATTCAGCTCTTTAAAATCTACTTTGCCATCGCTGTTTTCTCTTAAACGTACTTTGTTTTGATCGGTTTCAAAGAAATATTCAACGTATGAGTGCAAACCATCTATTGCTTTTGTTCCTGTCGCTACGCAGACTTTTTGATCGTATATAGGTTTGTCCGCAAAATTTTGTAAAAACTGTTCATTTACTCCGTAAGTTACCATATTGTTATTCAAAAATTGTTTGTAATCCTCAAATGAAAAATCACAGCCAAACTCTCTAGGCGGCCGGACAGTGATAAAAGCTCTCATTTCCTGATCGCTTATTTCAATATCTACAATACTGTCGTTTAACGGTGCATGGGTAAATGTTCCAACTTTAAAATATTCACCATCGGCATGGTTTATCAAACTTTTTAAAATGGTTTTATCAACATCCTTAATTCTACGCGCGGTAAGAGCCGCTTCGGCATCATGAATTTCTGCCGCCACACCATCGCCAATAGGAGGCGTAACTTTAAGATAAACACCGTCATAGCGAAGCTGAACAAATGTTTCGCCGTCACGATCTTCAATAAGCTCAAGCTCCGACGCTACATCGGCTAATTCTTCACCGGCGTGTGCCGCTTCGCCCGATTTAAATTTTTTATTTGGATTTTCATAGGCGCGTATTTTGAATATGTCTTTTCCAACGCCTAAAAATGATGTCTGTCTAAAAATAATTTCGTATTCAAGATTACGAACCGGCATACCAAGCAAAGTTGATGCGTTAGACATCGCCGTTTCAAGTGTTGATCCTTCGACCTCTATTGATTTTATAGCAAGGTCTTCTTCAAGCCGCTCTTTTACCGCCGCCTGAAGACGGGCAAAATCGACCAAGTTTACCTCTACATAATTCCTTTGCGGACATTTGTTAACTTTGCGCGAATTCTCATCATTGCCTTTGTATGAAGCTGAGAAACACGCGACTCGGTAATCTCCAAAACCTGACCTATCTCTTTTAACGTCAAATCTTCGTAGTGATAGAGAATAATGATCTTTTTTTCTTTTTCCGGTAATTGATTTATAACATCAAAAACAACACGGCGTATCTCGTTACGCTCAACGATCACATCCGGTTTAAGCGTGTCCGGTCCTTCAATACTTTCCTGTATGGAAACCTTGTCGTTTTCGTCGCCGGAAAACCATACATCGTTTAACGAAAGAACAGATGTACTCGAAATTTTTACTATTGTTTTTAAATACTCGCCTTCGTCAATTTTGAGGTACTTGGCAACTTCCTGATCGGTAACCGGTCTGCCCAACTGAGCCTCAAGCGAGCTTACCGCTTCCTCAACCTCTCTAATCTTAGTTCTAACGGAGCGCGGTACCCAGTCCGTTGAGCGCAGTTCATCAAAGATCGCTCCCCTTATACGGACAACTGCGTAGGTTTTAAACTTTACGTCTTTAGTGAGATCGTATTTTTCTATGGCATCTAAAAGCCCGAATGTGCCGTAGCTTACAAGATCATCAAATTCCACAGTGGCGGGCATTCCGTCGTGTACTTTACCTGCGACATATTTTACGAGAGGAGCGTACTGCCGTATAAAGGCATCTCGAATCTTAGGGTCTTTGTCCTTCCGGTACCTGTCCCAAAGTTCTTCTTCTGTATGATCGTCCAGAAGGTTTCTCGGCATATATTAACTTTCGTCCTTTCTCAGCATAGTTTGTATCGCCCCTGCCATTTTTTTTCCGTCAACATTAGGTCCTAAATCTACGGTTTTAGAGGGTTTATGTCCTACAGACATATTCACCACCCCGTCCGATTCGTTTCTCTTAGACTTTG
This sequence comes from Spirochaetia bacterium, assembly GCA_025997755.1. Next base: position 3,448 of record BNVA01000088.1, read on the forward strand.
GGGTTTCTTTAACCTCATTTTCGCCGTCGTCATTCCCGCCCAGAAAGACGTTCATGTCCATATCCTCAGAGCCGGAATCCGACTCCTTCTCTACCCCAGTATACACATTACCATTATTTTGATCCAGTGGTGAAGGATGCGGCACAAGTTCTTCGAGAATAGGCGGTTTTATATGCTTCCCGGGTATAAAAGAGTTTTCTGTGCCGGACTTGGAATCGCCTTCCAAACCGTCTTCCTGATCCTCATCCCCGATAGACACATCAATCTGCCCTCCCATTTCCGGCTCGGCATTTTCGTCTTCATCTTCATCTTCAAAAGCGCCTTCTTCCGCTTCTTTTTCCGTGCTTGTATTCAAGAATTTATTGAAAACATAGTAAATGCCAACGATAATACCAAAAAACAAAGCGCCGAAAAATAAAGCGCGGAAAAACGAGATAAAAAAACCTGAACGGCTTACAAGTCCAAGGGTAAAAGAAAATGCAAATACACACGCCGCTATAACTGCGCTAACCATTGGGTTAAACACAAAAAATCTCCCCCCGCGCTAATGCTCGAATAAGCGTTTTACCAGATTGCCGAAACCGCCGCCATCGCGTATCTCCGTTTTTTCCATGCGCCCAACAATATGTTGAACACACTGCGCCGCCTTGCTTCTGGGCGCTTCGACCATGAAAGGACGCTGACGGAGTACCGCCTGCGAAACGGCAACATCATCATAAACAAAACCTAAGTAATCTAACTTTACATTCAAAAATTGCGCGGCAATATTTATCATTCTGTCGGCAACTCTTTTTGCATCCGCAACATTATGCACCCTGTTTACGACAAGTTTTAGACCCATATCAAGGCTGTCTATTTCCGTGGCTATAATTTTTACAATGCCGTAAGCATCGGTTATCGCGGTTGGTTCCGGCGTAGTAATGATAACCGCATCGTCGGCGGCTGCAATAAAATCAATGACATTGCTTGATACACCCGCGCTTGTGTCTATGATGATAATATCCGCAGAAGACAGCGTGTTTAATTCATCAATAAAACTCTGCCGTTCCTCGTCAGTCAAATTGGCGATCTTTGAAAAACCGGAAACTCCTGCTACTATGCTGATACCGTATTCCGTTTCCACGATAATTTCTTTCATTGTCTTTTGCTTGCGTATAACGTGAAAAAGATTCCACTTTGGTATCATTTTGAGCATAACATTGACGTTGGCAAGCCCCAAGTCGGCATCCATAACGATAACTTTTTTACCCAAACGTGCGTAGGCAAGAGCCATGTTTACCGACATATTTGTTTTGCCGACGCCGCCCTTGCCGCTTGCCACGGTTATTATTCTTGTTTTTTTTGCATCACGCGGACGGATTATCTTTTCGTCTTTTTTTCCATTCATCATTTCGCGTAATTCTTCAGCTTGATCAGCCATTATATTCCCCTCTTCACTACTCTTTTTTACATTTCCAAATACTTTAACAATTCTACTGCATCCGCTTTTTTAATCGTTTTATTCGTACTCGTTTGACCATCCGTAATATACAACACAGACTTTCCCGATTCCGCCAGCGCACTCAACACATTGCCGATCCGCTTTGTTTCGTCAAGTTTGGTAACAATAACGGCGCGGTACGCAAACGGCTCAAATTGCCGCATAGTCTCAATTATGTCGGCTGTCTTTGTAGACGCCGAAAATGTCAGATACACCTCCGCGCGGCTGCCGCAAATATCCAGCATCTCTTTTGTTTCGGCAAGCTGAATCGAGTCCTGCGGACTTTTTCCGGCGGTATCTATTAGAATAATATCGACACTTTCCGACTGGTTACTAAGCTCATTTTTTAAAGAAGTCTCGTCGTTAGGGGTAGCAAATGGAATTTTCAATATTTCACTGTACTGCTCTAATTGTTGATGAGCGCCAAGCCGGTAGTTGTCTATGGTAATAAAACCCGCATGATACTTTTTGTTGTCCTCATCGCCCTGCCTAAACCGTACCGCCAGCTTTGCTATCGTTGTTGTTTTTCCTACCCCGGTAGGTCCCACCAGTACAATTATGCGCGGCAGTTTTACAGGCTGCGCTTCGTTGTAAATTGAAATATCACCGGCGATCCATTCAAGCGTTTTTTTACAAACTCCGTCAAAATCATCAAGTGCGTCTAACGAAAGCTCGCTGCGTACACGATCAATTATTTTTGAGCTGTAGCTGCGCGTAAAATCATTTTTTTCCAAAAGCTCATTCAAACGTACAATGCTTTCGTGTTCGGCGTTTTGAACATTTATTTTTGACTCGATTTTTTCGTTTAAATTTTTTAACTCAACCAAAACTTTCTGCATCGACGGGTCTGTGCCTGTCATACCAGCCGCTGTCTGCATAATTTTATTTTTTTCGTTTTCAATATTGAGCGGTGCTGCAGGCTGAACCGCACCCGGAAACTTGTATATGCCCAAAGCGTACTTTGACATATCAGGTTTTTCGGGTACCAAGCCCTTAGCTTCTGTCACATCGGGACGCAAAAAACCGAAAAAGCCGCCTGCCGGTACCGTGCGGAATTCCGTGATCTTTGCGTGTTCACCATATTTTTCCCGTACTATCGCCTCACACTCTTCCCGTGTCTTTCCTCTTTCAATAAAAGTTTGCATACAATTCCCCGTTTCATATCTTTACTTCGCCTACGACGAGTACGTTTACATCCTGAGTTACTTCGTTCACGGAAAGTACGGCAAGGTCGGGCAGTTCACGCTCCGTGCTTTGCTTTACAAGACTTCTCGCCTGCTCCGAGCATAATACCAGAGACGGCGCACCGCTCTGCTCACGCATTTGGGCAAGGGAATTTGAAAGCGCCTTTATGAAAGCTCCTTGAACTTGCGGTTCCAGCGCCGGAATTCTGCCCGACGATGTTTCAACAACGCTTTCGATGATCTTCTGTTCAAGGGTATGTTCAAGGGTAAGGGTGCGCAGGGTGCGTTCATCATCGGTGTATTGCAGGCATATCTGCCGTCCCAAAGCCTGCCTCGTCTTTTCGATAAGAAACTGAGAAACTTTGGAAATTCCCGCGTAATCGGAAAGCGTTTCAAGGATCGTTACCATATTTCTAATTGAAACCTGCTCACGCAGAAGTCCTTGCAGTACCTTTTGTATCTCGCCTATGCTTAAAACTTTTTGAGCGTCTTCCACCACAACCGGGTACTCTTTTTTTAGAGTTTCCAGAACCGTGTGAGTTTCTTCCCTGCCCAAAATCTCGCTCGCGTGACTCTTTATAAGCTCCGTAAGATGCGTTGCAATGATAGAAGGCGGGTCTACTACCGTGTATCCCGCTCTTTCAGCCTCGTCGCGGTATTCTTCGCTTACCCATATAGCGGGCAAGCCGAAAGTGGGGTCAACGGTGCGCTCGCCCGGGATGTCGTCGCGTACGCCGCCCGGATTTATGCAGAGGAAGTAACCCATGCGTATACGTCCGCGTCCTACGGTTACCCCCATTATTTTTAGGCAGTACTCCGACTGATCCAGAGCCATGTTGTCTATGATGCGGATTTTTGGGATAACAAGCCCCAATTCCAGCGCCAACTCCCGCCGGAGCCGTTGTACCCGCTCCAGCAGCTCCGCCCCCTTGTCTTTATCAACCAGAGGCACAAGCCCGAATCCCAATTCCATGGAAAGATGATCCAACGGAGCGATGGGCGCGTTTTCTGCGCTCTCCTCCTTCGCTCTTTTTGCCGACTCTGCGGCAGCCTCTCCGCCTGCATCCGTACCCGATTTTACCTTTTGATCCCGTCCCAAGCGGAAGGCTAGGAAACCCAAAAGCAGTGAAAGCGGAACAAGCACATACCAAGGAAAACCCGGAATCAGCGCAAAAATGAGGAGAACCGCCGCGCCTATCCAGTAAATACGCGGCTGCCGTGTGAATTCCGTCGTAATATCTTCGGCAAAGGTACCCGTAGAAACGGATCGCGTTACAATAATACCGGTTGCGGTGGAGATAAGCAGTGCGGGAAACTGACTAAGCAAACCGTCGCCTATAGAAAAGGCAATATAGGTACCCACCGCCTGTGAAATAGGCTCGCCGTGTAACGCCGCCCCGATGATAATGCCGCCGATAATATTTACTACCGTGATAAAAATGCCTATTTTAACGTTGCCGGCGATAAATTTACTCGCGCCGTCCATCGCGCCGTAAAAACCGGACTCCTGTTCGATCTCGTCCTTGCGTTTCTTCATCTCTTCTTCGGTAATCGCGCCTGAATTGAACTCGGACTCGACAGCCATCTGTTTTGCCGGCATCTTGTCCAAGGTGAACCGCGCCGCGACTTCGGCAATGCGCGTAGAACCCTTCGTGATAACCACCACCTGTACAGCGATAATCACGATAAAGATCACCATACCGATAACAAGTCCATCCATTCCGCCTGCTCCCACAACAAATGTGGAAAATGCACGGATCATGTGTCCGCTAAAATTCTCTCCCTGTGTCAAAATAAGCCGCGTTGACGAAACGTTAAGCGCAAGTCCGAACACCGTTAAAACCAAAAGCACCGTAGGAAAAACACTGAAGTCCGTTGCCTTTTTTGTGTACAGCACAATAAGCAGAACCAAAAGCCCCATAACCAAGTTAATCGCCATAAGTGCGTCCAACAAAACTGTCGGAATAGGAATCACCAGCATCATTACAACCGCGACAACCGCCGCAGCAATAACAAAATCCCCTTTATTACCAATAGCCGCTCTTATCGTTCTGCCAGGTAACGCCATATCCGCCATATTTTCCTCCCTATCTTCTCATCATTCTCAAAATATCATCCGCGCTCTTAACGCTTCGTAAAATTTCAATAATTACCATCCAATATTTTTCCGGCACCGTCTCGCCGATTTCAACTTCTGCGTATAACGCACGGGCAAGCGGACGGTTTTCCACAACCGGTATACCCAAATCTGCAGCAAGCCGCCTGATACGCAGTGC
>BNVA01000089.1 GCA_025997755.1 Spirochaetia bacterium
AATAGACACCATACCATCAGATTATACAGTTACATTCAAAAACGGCTGGGAAACTGAGATTTACGACGGCGAAATGAAGGACGATCCTTATACAGAAAAATATAATATTCACTTAAGCGTAACACCTGTAAAAATAAAAGCCGCTTACGACGAGACTGAAAAATTAGAGTACGACGAAGCTTTAGAAAATTATAACCAGCTCTTAAAGGACATGGCGGATTATGAGGCACGCCGGGATAGGGGCGATCCGGACGCTGAAAACTTCCTACCCGAAGACCCGATTGAGCCAGTAGCGCCTACGGCATCCCTGCCCTTCTTCCCCGGCTCTCCGATAATTAATGATGAAGGCGAAGAAGTTATCGCCGGTAGACAGCCCGAATGGGATTTTCACACATTCATAGGGTGGAAAATCTATCCCGCATACCCGGATTCTGACGGCGCGTATGAACTAACCCTTACCGGCGCTATAACCGCAAATGTTACGGCGGTAGCACAATGGGTGGATGCTCCCGCCCGTCCTTTCAAAGAAATCACGTTTGAAAAGGCGGACGGCTCCGGTGTTTTTGAAAAGCGTCTGGCAATTCCCACAAAATTCGCTTACGAACCTGATAACCTTGCAGGGACAGATAGTGTGGCATGGGATCATGACAATGACTTCAATACCCCTGACATCTATATAACTTATGATGAAGATAATGCAAAAAAGGACGGCGAAAATCCTATAATCTTAAAATATGAGGACTTTCAAATTCCGGAAACCTATTTGCTGGGCGAAACTATAACTCAGAACGAACCGCGTGTACCTGTTTTTACGCGTGATCATTACGATGTCTCCGCTACTCCTTGGAAAGACTCAGAAGGAGTTTCCATCGATCCGTTGGGAAATTTTGCAGACAACGCATTTGTATACCAGCAATGGTCGCCTAAACAATACATAATTACGTTTAACACAAACGGCATAGGCTCGCTAAATTCAGTGCTTGGTAACCTTGACGCGCCTACCGTTGCCCAAAGCGGTTTGGTAGGAGTAGGTGAACAGCTTCCTTTGGGGGGAACTGTAACGCACACCGACGCAAAAGAATACACCTTTAGCTACTGGACGGATGCCCCTGTAGGCGGCAACAGGTACTACAACACAACACCAATAACCGGCAGTACTGAGCTTTATGCCCAATGGGACGTTGCAGGCGGCGCTAAATATACTTTTGGTTCTACAGGCAATTTCCAAACATTTACGGTTCCCACAACCGGCACCTACAAAATCGAAGCATGGGGGGCGCAGGGCGGCGGCGAATGGTCTAGGTCAACACGATACAATACCGGTGGTTATGGCGGCTATGCTATGGGGACTATTAGCCTAAATGCAGGAGGAACGCTTTATGTCTATGTTGGAGCGCAGGGTGCTGACGGAGTAACTACCGGTAATGGCGGTAATGGCGGATACAATGGCGGCGGTAAGGGCGGTAATGGTATTGGTGTTGGCGGTAGAAATGGCGCAGGCGGCGGCGGCGGCGCTTCCGATGTCCGTTTAGTAGGCGGCGGCGGCGCTTGGAATAATGAAGCCGGTCTAAGATCCCGCATCATAGTTGCCGGCGGCGGCGGCAGTGTCGGTCCCGGTGCCGGTCGCGGCGGCGCAGGCGGCGGAGTAAATGGGGGGCGCAGTAACGACAACAACTCTCCATTAGGCGCGACCCAGACCGATGGCTACGCTTTCGGCATAGGCGGCGATGGTGCTGGAAGTGGCGATAATTCAGAAGGACGCGGCGCAGGCGGCGGCGGTTACTATGGCGGCATAGGCGGAACGCCAGAAAATTCATATCAGTCAGGCTCCGGCGGCTCAGGCTACGTCAAGGGTATAACATCCGGCAATGGCGATATGGATAACGGCACAACAGATTTTACAGGCGGCATAACAAACGCGGGACAAAACACCGGCAACGGCAAGGTGGTTATAACCTTCATACCTGATTAAAAAATAGAGAAAGGCTTACGATAAAGAAGGCTAGGTACTATTCCCTAAGGGGATGGTACCTAGCCTTCTTTGTATAAGAGTACACGGAGAACACAGATGGTAAATGGAATTTTTATCTCTTTTCTCTGTGATCTTTGTGCTCCTTCTTCGCTCCGTGGTTTTTATTAAAATATTTTACATCGTGAAATCTTTGCCAAGGTAGACCTCGCGGACAGTTTCATTTGCCAGAATGTTCTCGCGGTTACCGCGGGCAACAATTACTCCGTGATTGATGATAAAGGCATCGGTTGTAATTTCCAAAGTATCGCGGACATTGTGGTCTGTTATAAGAATTCCTATTCCCTGATCGGAAAGGTGTTTGATGATCTGTTTTATTTCAAAAACGGCTATAGGGTCTATACCTGCGAAAGGTTCGTCGAGAAGAAGAAATTTAGGTTCTATGGCTAGGGCGCGGGCAATCTCGGTACGCCGCCGCTCACCGCCCGATAGTGTATAGCCGAACTGTTTGCGTATGCGCCCTATACCGAAGTCTTCAATGAGCTGCTCCAGCCGCTCTTTTTTTAGTTTTTTGCTCATATCGCCGCGGCTTTCCAAAATAGCCCAAATGTTCTGCTCTACCGTTAGCTTTCTAAAAATCGACGCTTCCTGCGGGAGATACGCTATTCCCATGCGCGCCCGCCGGTACATGGGTCCCGATGTGATACTTGCGCCGTTCAACCTAATGTCTCCGGTTGTCGGCTTATAAAAACCTACGATCATGTAGAAAATTGTCGTTTTACCTGCGCCGTTTGGTCCCAAGAGTCCTGCAATATCGCCGCCTTTCATGGAAAAACCAACTCCGCGCACAACCTCTTTTTTCCCGAAATTTTTTCGCAAATCCATCACGGTAAGCGAGTTTGTACCGGCGGTATAACGCGGAATTCTGCGTCTGTCGGGAGGGCGCGGAATCATACGTCTGTCGTGATATTCCGAATGTTCATGGATGATGTCTTCACCAGCCGGAAATTCAACCCTAACCGGCGGCAGAAATGACTTACGCGGCTCTTGCGGTAACGGCGTTGACAGTGATTGCGGCTTTTGCGAGGGCTGCAACGGCAGCTTCGATGGCGGCAGCTTCTGTGAAGGCTGCAACGGCAGCTTCGATGGCGGCAGCTTCTGTGAAGGCTGCAACGGCGGCTTCGATGGCGGCAGCTGTCTTTGTGCGGGCTGCACCGGCTTTGACGGCGGCAGCTTCTGTGAAGGCTGCACTGGTTTCGATGGCGGCAGCTTCTGTGAAGGCTGCAACGGCTTTGACGGCGGCAGCTTCTGCGAGGGCTGCAACGGCTTTGATGGCGGCAGCGGTCTTTGTGCGGGTTGCAACGGCGGCTTCGATGGCGGCAGCTTCTGTGTGGGCTGCACCGGCGGCTTTGACGGCGGCAACTTTTGTGTAGGCGGACGCGAAACGCCAGCCGTGGCGGAGGATTCTTTTACTTCTTGAGCAGAACCCGCACCCTTAGGCGTTTCTGTTTTGAGAACTGTCTCGCATTTGCCTAAAAGGCCCATTGTTATCCCTTGATCGAACCGGAAACGGTACCTTCCATGATAACATCGTCTGTATCTAGGTCAACACGAATAATATCCGCCCGGAATTCGTCATTTTTCTTCAAAACCACCGGAAAACCGGAAAGGTCAAGAAGCTGATCATCCCGCCTGTAAATCGCGTATTCCGAACGGCAAACCATATTATCCTTAAAAAGTCGAACCGATATTTGAAAAATCGTTATCTCAGATTTTTCATCGTACTCTATATAACGGCCTCTTGCAACAATCTCATTTTTTTTATCTTCGAGAGTTGAATTACCTTCCAAGCGGGCGACTTTCTTTTCGCGGTCATAGCTCATTTTATCCGCCCTAAAAAAAATCTCCTTATCCTCCTGATTACCCCATACCGAGCCTGAACATTCGATAAAATTATTATTTTTGCCGTAAAGTTGAATCCTGTCGGCTTTTAGCAGCAGGCTGTCCGAGCGAACCTCGGCGTGTCCGTAGAGAACAGTCACCTCTTTGCCGGTTGCCTTCCCTCCCGTCATCCTGTCCGCCTTAAATGTAAAAGTGTCACCCTTAACCGGCGCGGCTGATAATAGAAATAACGCTATAAAAGTGAGTAGTGATTTATTAGTGAGTAAGGAGTAGTGAGTAGTGAGTAGTGATTTAGTAGTTAGTAGTGAGTAGTGAGTAGTGAGTAGTGATTTTATCTCAAATATAATTTTAGACCACTTGACAAAGTACTTCGTTTTCATATAATCCCCCTTACTCCTTACTCCTTACTCCTTACTCCTTACTCCTTACTCCTTACTCCTTACTCCTTACTCCTTACTCCTCAACTACTTCGCCCGCTTCCCCTTCTTCGCCGCTTTCTTCTTCAACGCCGTCTTCCTCATCTTCATCTTCGTTTACATAAATGCCGCCGACCTCGTCCGAAAACACCCAAGTTCTTGAACGCACATCGGATGAAAATCCTTTACCGGTAAATTGTGTGCCATCGGAACGCTCAATATCAACCGGCTCGTTCAAACCTCCGGTAAGGGTCTTTTCCTTGTCCCTCCATTCAAAAGTCCTCGTGTCAATAACGATGTCCTCGGCTTCCACACCGATATGAATACCCTCACTCATCTTAACATCGCCTGAGTCCATTTGTACCGAAGCCTTTCCGCCCGACCCTACGGCATCAATTTCACCTCTAGCAGTATCATACTGCGCAAAGCTATAGTTTTTCAATTCCATAAGATGACGTTTCTCATAACGCTCACCAAGTTCCGCTTCCAGTTTTGCAATCGGATTTCTATTCCGGACACGGACATACTCCAGTTTTTCCATAGTTATATCGGAAAATTGACTTTCTTCAGCCTCCGCTTCGCCGTAATCAAAAGTACATCCGGCAAAAATAAACAAATGAAAAACACAAAAAAATAAAACAAATGAAAAATGATAATGTAACTTATTGCTCATACACATTTTATCGGTTTTTTTTAAAACACACTGAAATTCATATCTATAAGTATAGCAAAGATGCGGATTTTGCTTTAGCATAGAAATATGGGTGCGTATCAACAACGTAAACTTGATGCCTATAAAAGGGCTTCCGCAGGAAACGGCATTGCATCTGACGGAAATAAACAGTCAAGTTGGCTGGAAAAGACTCAATCTTTTGCAAAGATACCGCGTTTTTTCCCGAAAGATGATGAAAGCGAACAAGAAAAAGAATCAAAATACAGAAAAGTTGCAAAATTCCTAATATTGATTGGCGAGGAACAAGCCTCCAAAGTGCTTGCAAATCTCGATGAAAAACAAATTGAACGTATTATGTTGGAAATTGCCGGTATCAAGGGTATTACGGCGGAGGAAGCAGTCGAGGTTTTTGCCGAGTTTCAGGGATTGGTTGCGGGTACTTCAAGCTATGGAGCCTACGGAGGACCGGAAGAAGCCCGTAAACTGCTCTATGCGGCGTTCGGACCCGAAAAGGGCGAGGCGTTTTTGCGCCGCGCTGTTCCGTCGATCAAGGAGACATCTTTTTCATTTCTTGAAGATTATACGGGGGAGCAGATCGCAATGCTGCTGCATGACGAAAGTCCCGCTACAGGCGCGATGATCCTTTCCCGCATAGACCCGAAAGTTTCGGCGCTTGCGTTAAAACATTCCGAACCTCTGTGGCGGCTTGAGACTGTAAGGCGTATAGGACACATAGGGCAGGTGTCGCCTGAAGTTTTGGAAAAAACCGCCGCCGCGTTACGCGAAAAAGTCCACAGCATAGGCAGCGGACAGACAAGCGATGTTGACGGAATGGGAGCGTTAGCCGCCATACTAAAACATGCCGATATTTCATTTGGCGATAAAATTTTGAACGACTTAGGCGATCAAGACCCGGACCTAAGCAAAAATTTAAAAGAAAGGCTCTACACGTTAGACGACGTTGTACGTGCCGACGACAAACCTATTCAGGAAAAACTTCATTCGATGAGCGTCAAGGATATAGCCGTTTTAATAAAAGGACGGGAAGAAGCGTTCAGCGAAAAAGTGCTGTCGAATATTTCAAGAGGACGGCGTTTGGAAGTACGCGACGAAATATCTTTTATGGGTGCGGTACCTAAAAAAGATGTCGATGCTGCAATTAAAGAATTTATGGGCTGGTTCCGCAGAGAAAGAGAGGCGGGACATATACTTTTATCCGGTGATGAATTAGTGGAGTAAATTATGAAAAAGAATTTTGTTAAAACCGTACTGTTATGCGCAATTCTGACTATTGTTTTGTCATGCGCGTCAACCGTGCCCCTTAAAATTGAACATCCTGCGGTGATGGACACAACGGGCATAGAAAAACTAACCGTAATACCTTTTGAAGATGCGTATTTTCAAAAAGAACGCGGACTTCTGCACGGCGCCTTGTACTCGATGTTTAGAAACAGAGAAGAAAAACTTCAAGACGAGGAAAGAAAAACCGCCATTACGCTTACCCGCAATTTTATTTTGACAGCCAAAGATATTAAAACATGGGAATTTATTAATCCGTATAAATTAGCAAAAACGGATAAAGAAAATTATCTTGAAAATGTGGATGCTTATATAACCGGTAAAATCGAAAAATTCTATGTTGATGATGTTGAAACGCGGATTGAATCGGCGGGTTTATCGTTGGATACAAACATTACGCGTACTGTGGAACTTGTTTGGAGTTACAGTCTTGTCCGCGCCTCCGACGAAACTGTGATAGCAACCGCACAAAAATCGGGCAAAGAGAAGCAGTCTTTTAGGTCTGATAATGACGCCGAGTTTTCTCCCTCTTCATTAGCCGGAATTATCATAAGACGTGAATACAAGGCAATGCTGCACGACTTTATGCCATGGACGGAGAATACCAAGCAGAAATTAGCGCAGGATAAAACAGGTGATCCCAGAATGAAAGAAGCGCAAAAATTGAGCGCTTCAAAAAAATATGCCGATGCGCTTTCCATATACAATACAGTTTATGCGGAAACAGGAAATTTTGCCGCAGCCTACAACGAAGCAATTTTAACGGAAGTACAGGGTGATGTACCAAAGGCTCTTGCCCTAATGGAAGCTATAGACGGCACACCGTTAGACAAAAAAGACAAAGCCCTTCTTTCGCAGGAAATTGACAGGCTAAAAAACCGTGACCGTGAAATAAAACTGGTGGAAGAACGCGCCGCCATAAAACTGAAATGAAGAATTTAACATAGGAGTTCACGGAGAACACAGAGAGTAAATTGAAATCTTATTTATTTTCTTTGTGATCTTTGTGTCCTCTGTGGTTTATCTTTTTCATTTTGAGATTTTAAAAATTGAACTGATATTGTCCGTGATTTTTATGCCGCCGTCTTTTGTTACAAAAACCGCGCCCGCGAAATCGAATTGTTTTAATAATTCCGCGCCCCTTTCATAACCGAGTACAAACAAGGTTGTGGACAGGGCATCGGCATCCATAGAAACGTAAGCAGCGTTTGAAGTGTCGGCGATTATTGTTACGGAAAGAATTCCGCTGTCCGCAGGGTAACCTGTTTTTGTTGATAAAATATGATGATAGCGTACGCCGTCAATTTCTAAAAATCTTTCGTAAACGCCGGATGTTACCAAAGTGCTGTTTTTAACCAACGCTGCGCCAAGATAAGCGCCGCGCAAACCTTCAGGGTCTTGAACGCCGATTTTCCAAGGCGCTTTCTTTTTAAAAAATCTTCCCGTGTTTTTTTCGCCTAACGCATAGATGTTTCCGCCCAGATCAATTACCGCGCTGTTTACACCGGCATCCTTTATAATTTTTGCGGCGCAGTCTGCGGCATAACCTTTTGCGATGCCGCCAAGGTCTAGCCTCATACCCTTGTCTTTTAAAAACACTGTGCTGTTTTTTTGATCAATTTCTATTTTATTCCGGTCGATGAGTGCAAGCGCCGCGCTTATTTCATTTGTGCCGGGCGCCCCTGCATTTTCTGTCCCTATACCCCATAGTTTTACAAGGGACCCTATGCTTGGATCAAAAGCCCCGTCCGAAATTTGCGCAAAA
>BNVA01000090.1 GCA_025997755.1 Spirochaetia bacterium
GCAAAACACTCCTTGTTAAGGAGATCACACAGAAAAAAAAGGAGGGCATAGCCGCTTGAGTCTACAAAGACAAAAGAGGACATTTCTATTGAACGGAAAAGGGGGACATTTCTATTGGTTGTTGACACTCCTTTTCTTTTAGCTTGCAAGATAGGCACTGTTTATATACAATAATTACCAAATTCTCAATGTTATCGGTTTAGGAAAAAAAGTGACTATTTCCAGAAAAGCAGCTATATGTTTACTTGTTACGGCTTTTTCTCTAGCCATTTTTACCGTGCTTGCGTTTACGGGTTTATTCAACATTCTGGAAATGCGCTTTTACGATCCGGCGATCCTAAAAAACCTAACCGGTGAATTAATCGACGATACCGGCATTATTGACAACTATATATCGGAGCTGGAAGGGCGTTTTAGTGATATTTTAAAAGAGCCGTCCGTCCGGCGCAGCTTTCTGCTTAATCAGGAGGCAACCGACATTTACGAGCGTTCAAAAGCCTTTGGGCTGCTCACATCTTCGGTAATGGGACTTCAATGGGTGCGCTTTGTTGATGGGAACGGCATTAGGATTCATTATTCGACCAACTTAGACGATCAGGTCTTGCAGACAGATCAGGAAGAGTTTACCGCCTCATACAAAAGTTATCCTGAAACTTCCGGTTATATTCCCTTTGATCAAACATTGCTTTCCGGCATAGATACTACAAGAATTATTTTTGAAGATATAAATCAACGCATTATTTTTTATTTTCCATTTTACGATTCGCTTGATATTTACAGGGGCGAGGCGTTATTTTCGGTTTCCATAAGAGCCATAGCCGACCGTCTTATGGCGGCTTCCCGCGTAAAGGTGGGCGATGATATTTCCGTTATTCCAAACCCAAAAGGCATAATCATAGGTTTACCGCAAAAAAACAGTCTGGTAATCCAAAGTACGGTTTCCTCGATCTGGGCTTCCGGCTCTACGGCAATGAGCATAATAGATTCACCTGCGGAAAATTCATTTGTCCTTATTTCAGAAAAAACCGGCGGCGGAATTTTTGTAGGACGTTTGGTGGAAGAAACAATATTCGGCGTTACGGGTGTTTTAAAGGGAGTATTACTATTCTGTTTCTTCTTAACTGTTTTTATTGTGCTTTTCTTGATTGTAAACTTTAAACAGGACCCTATTACCGTAATTCAAAGCCGTCTTAAGGAACTTCAGGTAAGCCTGTTGAACGAGTACTATCAGTTGAAAGGCGCTATTGATTGGGATGTTTGGAGGCATGAGCTTGAACAACGGCGCGAAGACGTCCGGAATGAGCTTAAACGCGGTATAGAAGTTGAAAAAGGCAGCGAAATTGATGTTTATATAAATTCATTTTTCGATAAATCATGGGATGATCTATTGATGGCATTGGGCGGCAGAACAAACTCGTTGAGCAGAATTGACGAGGTAAAATTAGAGAAAATACTAAAAAAAGTTTTGTCTTCGCAAAATATTTTTCTACAACAACCAAATGCTCAGAAAGAGACAAACGGTACGAACGGCACAGAAGAAAAAGATCAGGAGAAACTTGAAGAATTAGAGGAATTAACGGACGATGTAACAGATGATAAAACTAATTCTGCCGGTGAGCTTGAATCCATAGCCGATCTTGAAGATCTTAACGATATTAAACCTCTTGAAGATATTGCTGCGGCGGAAGAAGCCGACAAAAAAGAAGAACCTGAAAGAATTGAAGAAATAGAGACTATCGAACCTATTGAGATTATTGATGATATAGAACCGGCAGAAGAGCCTGAACTATCCGGCAAAAAGGAGCCATCTAAAAAAAGAATCTCTAAGATACCGGATATTCGTTTGTTTGATTATACTAAGTCTGACGACGATCTTAACATTGTTTTAAAAATCTCATCTTGGGAACCGAACGGTATATTAGGCGTTATTGGGCAAGCTGCGCTGGAACCGGAAGAAATTATTCCTATTCTGAATGAAGAAAAAGTGACGGAGGAGGCGCCGGCGTATGACGAATCCGCACCGGCAGTATATGTTGATGAACTTGGCGAACTGAATAATAACCTTGAAATTGTGGTACCGCATGAGTACATAGAACCCGCCGAAGTTAAAGATAAACCGGCGGTGGAAGATGCCGCCGAGTCTTACGATGTTGCCGAATTTGAATCTGTCTCCGATGAAGAATTCGATAAAACTGAAAAAGCGCCTGTAATAGGCGGACCCTTGTTTACTTTTGAATCGCCGCACAAGGGGACGGATTTAAATGCCGTTGCCAAAAAAATAGAATTTTCCGCCCCGAAAAAAAATACGGAAGAAGATGTTGAGCTAAGCCTTGCTATTGACTCGCCTATGAGTCTTTTCGAGGATATGTATGGCAAGGAGCAAGATGACTTTGACAGGGGTATTTTTGATAATTCTATCGGCGCCGACGGTACCGCGCCTGAGTCCGAACCGGACATCGAACCTGAACCCGAACCCGAAATAGATGAGTTACAGGAAGTGCCGGAAGAAAAGCCTTTGCTGCAGGAGACGCCGGAAGTACCGGAAGTAAAGGAAGCCCCGAAAGCGCCTACCGCCGGTTATATCAAACCTGTCCACACTCCGCCGCCTGTTGTAAGCGCCCTGTCATACCGTCCGTTCTGGAATCAGAATACCGATGAGCTTGAATATCTTGAGGATGCCGATGATGAGGATGAAAATATTATGGAAACCCGTGACGGCGTTACTTACATTGATCCTTCCGCATTAAAAAAAGTAAAAGTTGACAATTCAAAAATCGATCAATCCATGAAAAATCTTGTGGACTCCGTGCTTGGCAATATAAAATAAAACCCCCGCTGCCTTTAGCAACGAGGGTTTTACCTAATACCGCAGAAAACCGGAATTATTCGATCACGGCTATTATATCCTGCATCTTCACGATAAGATGCTCTACGCCGTCAATCTTCATCTGGGAACCGGCATATTTGTCGTACATAACCTTCTGCCCGACAGAAACAGTTACCTTTTCTTTTTCCGTACCGGGACCGACTGCAACAACGGTACCTTTCTGGGTTTTTTCCTGCGCCGTATCGGGAATTATGATTCCGCCTGCGCTTTTAGTCTCGGCTCCTTCTACTTTAACCAAGACGCGATCTGATAGTGGTTTAATGACCATAAAAATCCTCCGTATTTGTGTAATAATTTGATGATAAATAAAATCTAACGGAAAATCGCCTTTAGGTCAATAGATGTGGTAACCACCGGCAAATAGACAAAAACAACTATTTTGTATACGCTTTATGTATCGCAAAATGTGCGGTTAGGGAGTTAAAAATGGATTATGCAGTTGAATCACTAAAAATGCACGAAAAGTGGCGGGGAAAGCTCGACATTGTGCCAAAAATGAAAGTTACAAGCAAGGAGGAGTTGTCGCTTGCCTACACACCCGGCGTAGCGCAGCCATGTCTTGAAATACAGAAGGATATAGACAAGAGTTACACCCTAACCGGCAGATGGAATACAGTTGCGGTTATTACCGACGGTACGGCGGTTCTGGGCTTAGGCGACATAGGGCCCGAAGCGGGTATGCCCGTGATGGAGGGCAAGTGTGTGCTGTTCAAGGCTTTCGGCGGAGTGGATGCCTTCCCACTCTGCATACGCTCAAAAAATATTGATGAAATCGTCAATACGGTGCGTCTCCTAGCCGGAAGTTTCGGCGGGGTAAACCTTGAAGACATTTCCGCTCCCCGCTGCTTTGAGATTGAGGCAAAACTCAAGAAATGCTGCGACATCCCGATTTTTCACGACGATCAGCACGGTACGGCGGTTATAGTCCTTGCCTCTCTGCTAAATGCGCTAAAGCTAACAGGAAAAAAACTTGAAAACATTAGTGTCGTAACGAGCGGGGCGGGCGCGGCGGGCATAGCCATAATCAAACTGCTTATCGCCTTGGGTTTGCAGGATGTGGTGATGTGCGACAGCAAGGGCGCTATATACAACGGGCGCTCCGATATGAACCCGCAGAAAGATGAAGTTGCAAAAGCTAACAAGCAGGGCAAGAAGGGCGCTTTAGCCGACGTGATCAAGGGCGCCGATGTGTTTATAGGCGTTTCAAAGCCAAAGGCTGTAACGCCTGAAATGGTAAAGTCTATGGCGGCAAAACCAATCCTGTTTCCCATGGCTAACCCTACGCCTGAGATTTTCCCCGACGAGGCGCTTGCCGCCGGAGCGGCTGTTGTGGGCACGGGGCGCAGCGACTACCCAAACCAGATCAACAATGTACTTGCCTTCCCCGGCATTTTCCGGGGTGCGCTTGATGTACGGGCAAGCGACATCAACGACGAGATGAAGATAGCCGCAGCTTATGCCTTAGCGGGATTGGTAAGCGATAAAGACCTTAAACCGGACTATATCATACCCGCCGCTTTTGACCCCAGAGTCAAGGACGCCGTTGCCAAAGCCGTATCCGAAGCGGCGCGGAAAAGCGGAGTGGCGCGTATTTAAAATTCTGTTTTAGAATGGTACCTGTGGTTTAAAAATCTTCGAAAGGCGAGTTATCGTCCATAAATTCGGGGAAGGTAAAAACCATAGTGCCTGATTTTCTAATACGCATTTCGGCGTGCCCTCTTGTTACCAAAAGTTCAAGTTGTTTTTTTGCCTCATCCAGAGTGATGTTCGCTTCAAGGGCGGTCTCGCTTGCCGTAAGGATGCCTTGTTTTCTTCGGGCAAGTTTTAGTATCCTGCGCTCAACACTGTCTTTTTTGTCATTTTCGTGAACGAAGTGCGCGTCGCCGTCGTTTACATACCGCCAGTTACCGTCGTTTACATTTTGATAATTTGATTGATATTTAGAATTATCCCGTATGGCTAAGAGTACATTAGCCTCATTAACCTGCGATCCCAGTGTTATAAGATCGTAAATCGATCCTATTCCGGCAAGCCCGCCGGTACACATAAATAAAATTGCGCTTAACGGCTTACCAAGGTAGAAACGATGAAAACCAAGAACGCCGAACCCCGACAAAAACCATAAGAGGTATGCTATGAATTTGCTGTACACTGTTGCCTCCTTTAGTCCTCATATTCAAGCGGGAATACAATCCTGTCCCGTGTTAAAACAGTTTCAGGAAAAATCGCCCGCGCTTCACTTAAAAGTTGTTTTAAATCATATTCATTGTAACGCGGACTGTAGTGTATAAGTGCAAGTTTTTTTACGGCGGCAAGCCGTGCAAGCAATGCCGCCTGTTCCGCCGTCATGTGTTTTTTGTCGCGGGCATCCGCTTCAAGAGCCTGTTCAAACATACCCTCGCATATAAACAGGTCTGAATCCGCCACCTCGTCCGATATTGCGTTAAACGCAAGAGAATCCGTAACAAAAGAAAACTTGCGTCCCTTACGCGGCGCACCTAAGACATCCTCTGAGTGAACTTCACGCCCGTCGGCAGAAAGCACGGTCTCTCCGTTTTGAAGCTTCGACCAAAGAGGTCCCATGGGAACACCCGCTTCCTTTGCTTTTTCAGGATAAAATTCTCCGGGACGTACATCTTCCTGCATAACATAGCCAAAGCATGGTTTTGTATGACGCAGCGGAAAAGCCCGTATATGAAAACCATCGCCCTGATAAACTATGCCGCCTGAGGTTATCTCTTTTACGATGATCTCATAATTTATATACATATCAAGCACATGTTTGCTTGATTCAATATACTCGGCAATGCGCGGCGGCCCTATGATATACATGGGTTCGTCACGATCAACTTGAGATGAAAGCATCAACAATCCCGGTATACCCGTAACATGATCTGCATGGGTATGGCTTACAAAAATCGCCGAAATCTTTTTCCAACGCAGATTTAATTTGCGAAGTGAGACCTGAGTTCCCTCTCCGCCGTCAAATAGAAAAAGCTCACCCTCACGCCTAAGCAGAACGGAAGTAAGATGACGGTGCGGCAGAGGCATCATCCCGCCGCATCCCAGAACAAACGCTTCCAAATTCATTTTTCCACCGCCAAGCTGCGTAAAGCCAGTTCCGACATTAATTCCGCCGCTTTTGCAAGACAACTTGTATCAGCACAAAACTTAGGGTTATGAAGACCATGCGGTGATTTTATACCAAAACCCATAAATACGCCGCGTATTTTTTGCTGATAAACGGCAAAATCATCACCCGCCATAGTGGGCTTAAAAGGCACAACTTTAAATCCCATATCCGCCGCTACACTTTTTGCAAATTGACATAAAGCCGGATCGTTATGTGTCGAGGGTGTGTCTATATGCCATTGGAATTTTATTTTTACACCGTTTGTTATTTCGATCCCGTGACAAACATCGTTTAACACAAGCGCTATTTTTTGTCCTTTGATGTTGCCGAGCGTACGGATTGTTCCTTCCAGAAAAGCGCTGTCCGGGATTACATTCCATGTTTTACCGGCTTCAATATGAGAAAAACTTAACACAACGCAATCCTGAGGATGAGATTTCCGGCTTACTATACACTGAGCGGAGTCTATCAACTGAGCCGCCGCCGAAATAGGATCAACGCAGTTCTGCGGCATTGCCGCGTGTCCGCCCCTGCCTAATATTTTTATCGAGAATGCTATTGCCGCAGCGAAGGTAGCCCCGGTGCTTATCTCGATATTTCCGTTATCTTTTTCCGGCATAACGTGCATACCGAAAATCTCGGTTACATCGTTTAACGCCCCGCTTTCAAGGACGCTTAAAGCGCCGCCCGTAATTTCCTCGGCAGGCTGAAAGACAAGTTTTACATTACCCGCAAATTCATTTTGCTTTTCTTTAAGCAGCCGCGCCGCGCCAAGCAAAGCCGACATATGAAAATCATGCCCACAGGCGTGCATAAAGCCTGAATTTTCGGATTTATACACAAGCTCCGTCTTTTCTTCTATAGGCAGGGCGTCAATATCCGCCCTAAGCGCAACCGTCTTTCCGCCTGTCCTGCCGCGCAGAATGGCAACCAGACCCGTTTTCATCCCCGTGTCCTGCACTTCGATGCCTATATTACCGAGATTTTCCCGGATGTACGCTGTGGTAGTCACTTCCTCGCCGCTTAATTCCGGGTGCCTGTGCAGCCATTCAAAATGATTCTGCAACTCTATTTGTAAATCGTTTGTATTCATATTTTCCTCCTAAAATTATACCCGCTGCCCGTGTCTTTCGCTAGTCATTACGGGCTATACATACTGTTTTTAATACTTGAAAAAAAAATTTAAGAGGCTATAATAAAATCATGGTTGACCATGACCTAATCAACATATTGAATTTTAAATCAAAATTTCTGGCGTCGCGCTGGAAGGCTCTTATACGCAAAGCTCCGCATCTGCGGCATTACAATAAAATGAGCGACGATGATCTGATAAAAATTAATGAGCCTCTATATAAACACCTGGCGCGTACCCTTGACCGGGGGCTGGATCGCGCAGTAATCGGTGATTTTTTTGTCAAAATGGGCAAAAACCGGCTGGAAAGAGGCTTTCCTCTCTCTGAAACCGTGTTTGCCTGCAACCTTTCTCAACAAATGATAGTCGATTATCTGGCGCAGGAATTTGTTTTGGACAGTTCTGTCGCAGTATACCAAACTCTTGATGTTACAAAAAAAATAAATGAATTTTTTTTCTTAGGCTGCTTTTATATGATCAAGGGATTTCTTGAAAAAACGTATACCGAGATGAGCATAAAGCATAAAATTTCCGAAGACCTTTTAAAAACTTACTTTAAGGATGAATTTTTCTTCAAACAGGAAGAAGAATGAATTAAGTGAGTTCCCGCTCATTACTGCGTTCAGGCTCCGCATTGTCCCTGCTTACTTTGGTTTCCCGTGTTTTGGGTTTGGCGCGGGAGATGACAAAAGCCGCATTGCTCGGTACCAGTGCGATTTCCGATGCGTTTTCCGTAGCCTTTCTTATTCCTAATCTTTTCCGCCTACTGCCAGACTTACAAAGAACGACAAAAATGTCCAAAAACAGTTCAAGAAT
>BNVA01000091.1 GCA_025997755.1 Spirochaetia bacterium
CTAAATTTTTTCACCGCCTCGCCATCGAGGTCGTCATAATGCTCAATTTTATAATTGAGTAAATCTAATGTTTTTTGTAATTCCGCCATACGCACTATAAGGAGTTCCCGCTGTTCCTTTAATATTGTTTTGCGGCTTTCCTTTGTTTCTTCGCCACGTTGAAAAAGGCTTACATACTCAATCAATGCCTCTACAGGAATTCCCGCCTGACGCATACATTTTGCGAATCGCACCCACATACAGTCTTTCTCGCCATAATCACGGCTACCGCCCTTGTTCCGCGTTACAGGCGGAATCAAGCCGATACGTTCATAATAACGCAGGGTGTCGGTTGATAAACCGTATTGTTCCCCCGTCTCGGCAATTGTCATTTTGACCTCCAAAAGTTCATTATATACAATATACAAGTTGGAGTCGGCTCCAAGTCAAGTGTTTTTTGCACTTTTTTGAAAAATATTTTTCTTTTTTATGAAAAAAATGTTTTATTACATAAGCGGCGCCACGGATGGCACCGCTTATTCGTATATTTCAGGTTTTTTGTTGCTTCTTTATATTTTTTTTCAATATATTTGGGGCATTTCAAATTTCGCATAACGATACAAGATACAAGACGTTTTTGTGGCGCGAATAAGGAAACCGTAGGTTTCCAGTGGCACAAAAATGTACCGGAGAAAAACCCCACTAAGGCGCTACTGCGCCGACTGGGGTTTTTCGTAGGTCAAGCCGCTACTGCGGCGCAGCGTATAGAGTATGTTATACGACGTGGGGGCGTACCCCATTATTTCTCCCAATATCTTTTGTTCAAATATTCAATTAAACCACCATATTCTTTATTATCCAATGTTTTTAATAAATTTATTGGGTCAATAATTTTATATTTTTCTGTATGCTTTAAACAATCAATCCAAGTATCTTCCATGTTTTTTCTACTTGGTTTGTATATTTTTTCCAATAATTTTACATTCATACTGGGAATAATATGGATATGTATATAGTCAGCGGCTTTAATAGTTTCACTGTCACTATGTTTTATCATTTGCTCTGCCCATAAGGTTTGGCGCATAAGCTGATAAAATGGTTCAAAAAAGTACACGGAATTGCGATAATCTGGCAAATCTTTAAGATACAATGAGTTATTTATTAAATCGCTATACCTATCTAAACGCTCTTTACCTTTACCTTCTGCTCCCTTTACTTCACCCTTCCTGTCTTCAACAGATTTATCTTGATTGTCATAATATTCAGTATATTTCCATTCAATCGGGATAATATATTTTTTCCCGTTATCATGTTTGCCGTATATTAATGCATCAACAGAAGTGCAATTACTGCCACGGGTTGTTTGTAACTCGTGCAAATAATCTTTATCAGTGACGGACTCAAATTGTATATACCCAGGTAAATACTTATCTGTTGGAATAGGAAATATCTCTTTTATTCCTGGGCAAAATAGCTTCGCAATAGATAAAACCGTTTTTTCATCATGGCGTATTGGGAACAAATGATTAATGCAACACACTTGAGAAGATAAAGTATGTCCTGTTGGTTTATCACGCGGTTCTGATGCACGTGGAGTATGCCAAAAAGAAATATCGTTCTTCACAAAATATTCAAGAACATCATTGCGAATAGGTTCATAAATATTATTGATGCCATCAAGAATTATTTCATCTTTTGGATAATCCCTACCTTTATATTTGATTATTCGGCCAGACTTTGCCCTGCCAAATAAATCTGTGGTATGAATCAACTCAATTGATTTAAGCCTTTCATGTTCACGATAATCCATTTTCATATTCTTGCATCCAATTGAATAAGTATACCCATATATTTTATTTTTGTCAATACATTTCCAACCATTTTAGCCCCCATGTCGTATAGCGTATGTTATACGACGTAAAAACCTTTTACCATTAATCTCTGCAATTATAAATGAATAATTTTAATATTTTCAAAACGGTTGCTAAAATATTCAGCAACCAATCTTCTATGACATTTATCAGGTGTGTCTTCGCTACATAACAAACATGCATCATTTAGAATTTTTGAGTCAATTTCCTTTTCAATTTTTCTTTCATATATTAATGCATTAAAATATCGTTCATAATCACTCCAATTAATTCTTTTCTTTTTGTATGCATCTAATATTTCTTTTGTAGGAGCAAATTGCGGCATGTATAAATAGGCAATTCCGCATATTTTTTTTAAAAAATATTCTAAATCTTGTTTTTTTGTAAAGCCGGTTAATTGTGATTGATTATTTAGACGTATATCAATAACAGTATTTATTTTATTTTCTAACAATTTTTCAAAAAAATATTTTGCGGTCTTATGCGTATATCCAATTGTATATATAGTTACCATTATTATACCTCTTCCCGTTGCACATTATATGCGATTTTATTTCCTTGTTTATCATATGCAAGGTTTAACCGTTCCTCATCTGACATAAAAATATCATTTATATCTAATTTAAATTGCTTCAACAATCTATTTTCAGCCTTTAGATTTGGTTCAAGAACATTTTCAGAAATAATATGCTGAATGTTTAAATTATATGTTTTTAAATTTCTACAAACCAAAATATCACGATGACAAGATAGGGGATCCTTTTCAGCACACAACAAACTGATAGAATATTTATTTAGGCCATTCAATATTCTCTCAAGACCTTGTTTAAAGATAGTTGTTTCCTTAATTTTATCATAACTAACACGTCCATTAATATAACAAGCTGGATCATTAATACGGGCACCACAATTATCTCCAAGAAAAACGTATTTTATGTCGTTATCTCTTAGTTGCCTTGTTAAATAATCTCTGGAAAATTCGGGTTTATAACCACTTCTTGGAATTGATCGAACATCTGCAATTGCTTCTACATTGTTGACTTTTAACGCTCTAATAAAAGCATTAATATCGTTAAAGGCGGCATATCCGATTGTATAAAGATTTTTCATAATATTGCCGCCGTAAATAAATACGCATTACCCTCGTAAACTGGCCCAAGACTTACACAAATATATTTTGCCCCAATGGAATAGTCTCCTTCAGATTTTACTAAATATTCTTGCTCTTTTGATGGATCAGTCACAGGTAATTTAAAATCTGTACCTCCATACTGAAAGCTACAACGGACCTTTTTATGCGGATTATTAAACTCTTTCCCTTCGGTTTTAACATGTATTGTACAGTCTATATTTATTAAATACAATGAATTATGTATTTTCTGAACATCCAAGCTATTAATACGATCATTCCGTCCATTATATGACGAATTCCAATTTGACCATAGGCTTTTTGGCTTATCCTGCAGTTTTTTTAAATCTGTTAGCGCAATTGTGCCTTTTTTTATCCATTTTTCATTTGTGATTAGTAAATTCTCCGTTTGATGTAGTTTAGGAATTTTTTCCGAAAATGATATTTCAATTTTATCCAATACTTGAGCCAAAGTTCCATCCTCATATTTGCTTTGAAGATTGTCTATGGAATCTGCATCTCCGTTATTAACAGGACGAATCCAAGTACTCGTATTTGTAGAATCTTTACCTGCAATACAACGACCACCAGGCTTCCGTGAAGCAGCCAAACAGATTATGGTTTTTTTAAAATTCGCCATATAATACTCCTCTTTAATAACAAGCTATCCCATAATATATTATAAGGATGTTTGTAATCCATAGTGTATAAATTTTATACAGTCTGATTCAAAATTCAACGAATTAACTCCTTATAATTCATTTATAAGATTGTTATACAGTATATTATATCTCAAAATTAGTGTCAAGTAACCACATAATAGCGGTTTTATTTGGGAAAAATTGGTTTTTATGTCGTATAGCGTATGTTATGCGAAGTGCCAAACTACACGTTATTTTTCTTATCGACAATGGCTTTTAATTTATCATAAGAAATTTTATTTTTTGGTTCTAAATAAGGGTTTAATACTTTCTCAATAGAAGTTCGTACACTACCCCACATATTATTATAATTCTCAATTATATTCTTAGAACGTTCTTTTTTATCCAATTTTATTAAAGCACTAATATATTTTTTTTCTAAGTCGCCATCTCCTGAAAAGTGTCCCAAACCAATTAAAATTGTGAAATTTCTAGCGAATGTTTTTTGTAAATATTCATTATAGCAATCCGAATTATTCAGATAATCCTGATATGCATTATCGTTAACAATGAAATTAGCATTTAAGATATTATATCCAGAAACCATTGAATTTAATCCGGTAATAATTTTAGTTTCTGCTTGTCCTTTTGCCGTATCATTAGTTTTATTCATCTGATATTGTATCAAATCATAACAGGCTCTAATTGCCAAATATTTGCCAATAGATACCATGTATTTCATCTTATCCCAATATAACAAATTTCTGTAAAAAGGTTGTCCTTCATTTTCTTTGGTATTAGATCGTGCTCGCGTAATATCAATTAAAGTTTGGTTAAAATAAGATGCAAAACTATGACGTTGTTTGTTGTCCTGTTGTTGATTTAAATGAATATTATTATTAAAATCTTTATCTATCTGGTCTAATTCACCATTTTGCAAAAAAGACGCTATAGAATTCATATTTCTCATAGAATTACTTATTTTATATCCTTTAATTTCTATCCATCTATCAAATAGATTGATTTTTTCATCAGTAGGCGTGTTGCTTAAGGAACACTCAGCCTCAAGGAAATTTCCAGATGCATTATCAAAATCAAGCATATCAGTATATATTGATCCAAGTCTTGAATAAGCATCTGCAATAATTATATCATTAAACCATCCTTCATAAATACTGTTTTTTGATTTTATTTTTATATCTAGTGCTATATTTTTAGCTCTATTATATGGAGCCAAAGCATTTTTTTTATCAAACTTCATGCCAATTTTTTCTGCTTCTTTAAAACATTTAAAATAGTCTTCTATGTTTTTGCAGAAATTATGATTATTTATAATAAAACTCTTATCTCCAATAATAATTTTATCAAGTATCATATCCAAACTAATTTTTAACAATCCTCCGGCTGCCATACCAGCTACTGTGCCTACTGCATTATCTGAAACAAGCCCTCCAAGTATTCCTCCGGCAACCACTGGCACCGTATTTTTAAAAAGTGTTTCAAATTTATCTCCATCAGATGCTACTGCTCGTAATAAATATTTTATAAACCAAGTTTGATCATCCTTGAACAACAATGAAAGGTTAGCCAATTTTGCGTATTCCTCGTCCGTTTCTAAAACCTTTATTGCGAAGCGGTTGGTTTAATACCCCGCAGCTTGCTGCGGCTGAAAGCTATAGTATAATTGACGGATGGGAAGTCAATTAATACGAAAAGAGCATAATGTAAGTCTAATAATGTATCACATAGTATGTCCAGCAAAGTATAGAAAGGCTGTGATAACTGAAGATGTAGATAAGACTTTGAAAGAAGTATGTCTTGGGATAGAAGTACGATATGAGATAAAGTTTTTAGAAATAGGAACAGAGACAGATCATGTACATTTTCTGGTGCAATCCGTACCCACATATAGTCCCGCATCAATCGTGCAAAAGATCAAAAGTATAACAGCAAAAAAGATATTTGAAAAATGTCCTGATGTAAAGAAGGCTCTATGGGGAGGAGAATTTTGGACTAGAGGATATTATATCAGCACGGTAGGAGAACATGGAACAGAGCAAACAATAGCGGAATATGTTAAGAATCAGGGACGAAAGATAGAAGATTACAAAGCAATACATGAAGTTAATGAGTTATGGTTGTTTCCTGGTCTAGCGTAGATTTCGAGGTCAAGCATACCGCAGAGCTCTGCTCTGCGGATTTTGATTTGTTCCATATCTATTCCTCCTTGTCATTTAAATTATATCACCTACTATTAATTTATGTCAAGTCTTTTAGATAATTTTTTGGCATTTCGCATAGCGTATGTTAGGCGAAGTAAAAACTGCTACGAAGCCGCCCGCCACGGAGGCTAAACTTGACCCACAAAATCCCCGCTAAACACAAAGTATGCTATACTAAGGAGTGAAAACATAGAAAACTTGGGAGGGAGGATATGGAAAATACGGTAGAATTTGAAGCGCATAGTGAGTTTGAAGGCATAAACTTCAATGAAAAACGGTTGGAAAAAAGATTTATAAGAACGATGAAAACATTAAGCCGCAAGCCGGATCAATCAATATGGACCTGTAGTGAAAGCCATGCTGAAGCAAAAGCGATTTACAGAATGTTAGGTAACAAAGCCTTTGATATAAAAGAAGTATCAAAAACACATAGGAATGCAACAATCAATCGTATAAAAAACAGTAACCAAGTAATTTTGGCTTTGCAGGACACAACAGTTGTCAATTATCGCGGTCACATAAGCAATGATGAGATCGGATATTGCACGGAAAAATCAAAAGGAATACGATTGCATACTTGTCTTGCGGTAAGTACTGATGGGGTTGTAATTGGAGTGTTAGACCAATCACAGGAGAGCCGCGCAGTAAAAAGTCATGCCCCTGAAGAAAGACGGGAAAGAAAGAAACGTCCTGTAGAAGAAAAAGAAAGTTACCGTTGGCTTGAAACAATACGAAGAAGTAACGAAGGCATACCATCAAATATAAAAGTGATTAACGTATGCGACCGTGAAGGGGATATGTATGAATTATTTGAGGAAGCGGAAGCAACGGGTAAAATATATTTGATTCGCGTAAAACATAACAGGCGGACAGCAAATAACAAAATGACCTTAGATTCCATTAAGAAAAAATATGTCTCGGGTGAAATAACAGTAGATATTCCGCGGGACTCAAGAGGCGGAAATAAGGCTAGACAAGCTGTATTAGAGGTTAGTTTTGGCAGTTTCGATATTAGGAAACCTAAGATATTTGTATCTAATAAAAAGATAAAAGAATCAGTCAATATGAATATAATTTATGTAAAGGAGAAAAGAAAAACGAAAGGAAGTGAACAAACAGAATGGATATTGTCGACAAATGAAAGTATCAATACTTTTGATAAAGCGTATAAAATGGTCGCATATTATATACAACGATGGAAAATAGAACAATTTCATTATGTATTAAAGAGCGGTTGCACCATAGAAAAAATACAAGAGCGGACATTAGATAAAATAACAATGTTAATATATATGTATTCAATAATCGCCGCAAAGATTATGAACATAACGTATCTTGCAAGGGTTAATCCTGATATATCCTGCACTGTAATTTTTGAAGAAAATGAATGGAAAATATTATACCGTGCGGCTAACCGCAAAACAGAAGCACCGGACAAGCCATATACCATGAAGGAAGCGGTTGAGTATCTTTCTTGTCTAGGCGGACCAAAACGCGCACCGAGTCATGGACCGCCAGGATTAAAAACAATATGGCTAGGTCTTAACGCTCTTCATGTTCTTATTGTATATAGCGAGGCGTTATTGTGAAAAGTTGTGGGTCAAGTTTAGCACGGACGCGCGGCGTGGGCTGGCCATCTCAGGTTTTTCTTGCGTTTTTCAAACCATAAGGCCTCTTTCAAGGTTGAACGGCATTGGGCAAAACCTATTTCGCATAACGTGAAAGCTATACGACATTTTTGCGGTTGCGGGAAGAAAAACGCACAAAGGCCGAAGGCCGACTGCGTTTTTCTTCCGGCCAAGCCGCTACTGCGGCGCAGCGCATAGCGTATGTTATGTGCAGTTTTTTCTGCTACATTTCATTTTAATTCTATAGTTTCAAATACCTCAACTGAATGGACAATTCGAATAATAGACTTGTTCAATAACCCTATTTACGAGCGTGTAATTCAAAATTGATAATACCGCAAATAAGAGACATTCTTAACAAATGTCTTTGGCAATGGTTTCGGTATGGATACGCCATGATCTTAAATGTTTTGATCTTTGCATTAATATGCTCAATGACAACACGCCTGCGTGCCATGTGTTTGTTATACTCCTTCTCACGTTTTGT
>BNVA01000092.1 GCA_025997755.1 Spirochaetia bacterium
CAGAACATCCCCTTCCTGTTTGTTTGCACTGTCAGAAAAATCAACCGGCAGCAACGCAAGCATATCTAAGTTATTGTTCATTTTTCGCACCATCTCTACAAGTTTACCCGCCATTTTGTTCAGAATAGCCTCGTTTTCGTTAAGCGCATTTAATGTATCGTACAAGAGGAAGTCGCCCGCCACCTGCCGGATAACATCTATTTTTATAATGGAGACTATAAGAAGATTCTGTTTGCCCAAAGATGTGATGCTCCCGGACATCACATAGTCAGCACCGAACTGGTTGCCTAACTTTGCAATGGTATCTGCGTTGGTCATACCGGATGTAGCTTGAAAAGCCTGTTCCTGTTGCGCCGCTTTAACGATGTTTGTACGAGGTATCACCCCAAAGCTGTTCATTAGCTCCTCTGTACCCGAAAATAGTTCTGCGATACCCTCTTTTTCGTCTGTACTTCCACCCGAAAACGGCAGTATGGCTATTTTCCCTAAACTTTTTACATTTTGAGCATAAGCTCCCGCCGAAAATGCCATGAGCAATAGTCCCATAAATACTGCCCGTGATAATACAAATGTTCGTCTTGTAAGATACATATAAATAACTCCTCTTTATTATATTTTTTTATGATTAAAAAAATCCTATTCCATAAGTGAGCCTAGCCATGCAACGAAGTGTACGGCAAAATCTCTCTCTTTGATGGAGCTTTCCACGCTGCGAAGGGCAAGGCGGCGGGCTTCTTTGTCCTGCAAATGTGTGGCACGGTCTTGCCCTGTGTACGAGAAGAGCGCCTTGCCATCCCGGGCTTCCAGTACCGCGTCAAGGAACCAACGACAGGTTTTGGTCTGTGTGGTATCTACGGTCTCAAAAGTAACAGTCGCAGTGAGCGTATAATCGCCTTTCCCCTGTTCATTAGCTTTGAAGCCCATACCGGTAAATAACGCCCCCAAAGCACGGCGTATGGTAACAGACTCCTGCCTGTCTTCGGTTTCCACCCTTAGTCCAATGGTGATACGCCCTGCAACCGAAAGAATCCGGGTTTTGATGGTTGTTGCACCACCGTAAGCGGGACGGCGGTTCACGGCGGAGGGATCTAGCACCTCCAGAATATTTTGAAAGTTATCTGTTACCTGCGCGATGGATACTGCGTAGTATAGTGCGGCAAAAGCTTCGAGACCACTTCGGCTCTCCAGAGCGGTCGCCCTGCTCAAAAGTCTGTTTATGACCGTCACATTCTCCCGCACCATGCCGGCATAACGTGAGGCGGACTCTCTGCGGTTCATTCGAGCATTGACGTACCATGTACTCCTATCTGCCGACTGGAATGTACTGATTTCCATACCGATAAGGGCTTTGACACTGCTCCCTGTTTTCACATTGATAGAAAAATCCTTACTTTCATTGAAAGTCAAGCTTCTTTTTCCTGCTACATCATCAACAATTTGAGCGAACTGTTGATTCGCTTCGGTGAGGCTGGAAATATCCGTCTTAAAAGCCCGAGACAGGGCGTTTATGGCAATATTTTCCGCCTCTTTTTGTTCCGCCGCCTGCCCCATAACCGTTACCCAGTCTGTAGATGGGTATACCTTTTCCATATCCCGCACCCAATCCGGCACGCTCTGTGATGCATCGCGCTGCCCATGATTCGTATTGACCTTTTCGCTGCTTGCGCATCCCATAAAAACTATCAAGGGGATGATGCAAAATACTATTTTCCCCATAACCTCATCTCCTCAAAATATGTACACTGCACCGCACGAAATCTTTATTGCGCATCCGGCTTGCCAATGATGATTTTTTCGAAGGTATATGGTGGGTTAAAATTATTGTCGGTAAGACTAAAACGGCTACCCTGTACCCCTTGAAAAGTCAAATATATCCCCCCTGTTTCATCGTCCCTGTCAATTTTTGCCGGGACCCATGTCCGGTTGGGATTATCCAGATTTTGCAAAATAATTTTACTTTCATCTCTCCCGTAGTTTCGCCCTAGAAATTCTCCATCCCCCGGACGGTCGCCATTTCCTGCCGGTCTGTCCACCAGATAAAAGGCAATAAATCCACTCTGTACCACGATCCGGTTAAGGTAGCCTCTTTTATTTACGCCGCCCTGCATTTCCTGCAGACGGGGAGCGTATGTATAGGTTCCATCGGGAACGGATGTACTAGCCGCTGTTTTTGCATCCGCATTGTCCCTTCCTGTTTCAGGCTCAAGATAATTAACACCGTTCAACATAATATCTTTGGCAAGCGCAATCGTAATGTCATAGAGCGCAGAGTCTTTTGAGATACTTGTTTCAAGTGCAGAGGCGATCTGCCTGTTCAGTTCCGCCTTGGGGACGGTGTACATAACATAGGCAGTATATTCATCACTAAATACATCTTTCTGATCCGGATCGTAGCGGCGCATAAGCACCCACCAATCCGAATCCCGCTGAGCACCGGAATAAGATACGTTCACCACCGCATTGATTACATCATTGATTTCCTGATTGTAATTCGCGGAACCGCCACCAGCCGCAGTTGAAGAATTGGCACCTCCGGTTGTTTGGGATAACCCTTTCACAGTTGCCTGATATTTACTTTCGATGTTGGTTCGCAACATCGCTCCGATCCGCTGCTGGGCGCTAAAGCTATCTGCCCATGCGAGGGCAAATTGTTTGTTGATTGAGCTTTCTTCCCCAATGATGCAATACTTGTCTTTAAATTGGGGTTGTTCCTGTACGGCGGTAACGCCCTTTGACACAAACAGTTTAATCCAGCTCGGCGTAGTTACACCGATGGCTTTGCCCTTATTGTCTAGTTCCAAGGTTTTTACCTTTGGGCTACCGGCACAGCCTGTAACAAGCATAGTAACAGATGAAATAATCAGTACTAGAACGGACACAGTTTTTTTAAGTGATAAATTTTGTTTCATTTTTTTTCTCCAATGGGTTCAAGGTAAACTACTCCGTTACGGAGTAAATCCTGAGCCAGCGAAATCGTAATATCATAGAGCGCGGAGTCTTTTGATACACTTGTTTCCAGTGCAGAGGCGATCTGCCTGTTCAGTTCCGCCTTGGGGACGGTGTACATAACATAGGCAGTATATTCATCACTAAATACATCTTTCTGATCCGGATCGTAGCGGCGCATAAGCACCCACCAATCCGAATCCCGCTGAGTACCGGAATAAGATACGTTCACCACCGCATTGATCACATCATTGATTTCCTGATTGTAATTCGCGGAACCGTCCCCAGTCGCAGTTGAAGAATTGGCACCTCCGGTTGTTTGGGATGACCCGCGCACCGCTGCCTGATATTTACTTTCGATGTTGGTTCGCAACATCGCTCCGATCCGCTGCTGGGCGCTAAAACTATCTGCCCAAGCAAGGGCAAATTGCTTGTTGATCGAGCTTTCTTCCCCAATGATGCAATACTTGTCTTTAAATTGAGGTTGTTCCTGTACGGCGGTAACACCCTTTGACACAAACAGTTTAATCCAGCTCGGCGTAGTTACACCGATGGCTTTGCCTTTGTTGTCCATTTCTATAGTTTTTACCTTTGGACTACCGACACAGCCTGATAAAATTCCGGCTAGAACTGTAAAATATACGGCAAACACTGCCGCAGTCTTTTTTGCTTTCATAATTATCTCCTCTTTGATAAAAGCAACATATAACAAACCCATACGGGCACTGTTCCCAATTACTCCCACAAAATTTTTTGAGTTTTGGGTGTTTTTTTAGGTTTTGCCTGAAGGAAGTTTGAAAGATCGGTATTTACACAGGCTTTAGGTGTTTTTGCGGCAAGCTCCGCTACGGTTAAGACAAGGTCTTTGTCGGCTTCGGATAAATGATGAAAATTTACCCATAGCTTTGGCGCGATAGTATCCTCCGCCATAGAATCACCCCTTTTAAAAACCAATATGTAGTCATTATAAAATTATATAGTGGCAATATCAATATAAATACCAAAAAATAAGCAAAGTATGCTTGCAAGCTAATCTTAATGTGGTATTATTTGTATAAAATGTGTGAGATCAACGCGGTCGATGTTTCAATAAATCAGCGCATAAAAATGATCCGCAAAGCGCTGAAACTCAATCAGCGTGATTTTTCAACGTATATGTCGCTTTCAAAAAGTTATATTGGCGGCGTTGAAACTGGCATACGTCAGGTAAACGGGCGGCTTATCAAACTTATCGTGTCGGAGTTTAGCGTAAACGAGGAATGGCTCAAAACCGGTGTGGGCGAGATGTTTACGCAAAATTCCGACGAAAAATTCACCCGCCTTTTGAGTATTTTCAAGGAACTGCCCAGTAAGTATCAGGAATTTGTCTTAAAAATGATAGAAACGCTCCGTAAGCTGGACGGGGCGTAGGCATTCAGGCAACTATAGATCAGTACTAAAGCCTATGTTGCCTTGACAGGTAAGCAAAAAACGATTACTTTTTTATAGTGAAATATGAGGTTCGGATGCCTAAAAAATTGGACAAAATCCTAAGAGATATGCCCAAGAATGCAAAGCAAACTCTTTTTCATTTGGTTAATGATATACGTGAAAGCGGACCTATTCAGCCGAATTATCAAAACTACAGTAAGCTTGGCATAGAAACATATCATTGCCATCTTGCCTATAGCTGGGTCGCGTGCTGGCGTTGCGCATACAATACATACATTGTGGAGGTAGAATATGTTGGCAGTCGTGAAAAAGCCCCCTACTGATTTTGTTTTGCGGGGAACTATACCGGAAAAATACTTAACCCTATTAAAAAATGATTTTGGTAAGGCATTAACTTTGCTTGAAGATGATGATGAATATGTGCTTGTCGAAGATATGGATTGGTACAAAGAAATGAAGGCTAAAGAAACTCCCGGCGATAAGCTTAGATTTTATAGAAAATTGAACAAGATGACACAACAGCAGTTGGCGCTAAAACTTGGAGTAACTAAACAAAAAATCTCTAACCTTGAACGCAATGTAAAACCTATTAGCAGAAAAACCGCTTACCAGCTTGCAGGAATTTTTAACAGACCGCCGGGGTACTTTATTTAACCGGCATAATAAGCGGCGTAAGCTGGACGGGGCTTAGGCATTCAGGAAAAGGAGTTGTTAGAATGATTTTTTGTAGGCGGGGTGGCGTGCCCACGCATCTCATTTTCTTGCCGGTCGCGGCTCTCATGCTATTATCGGGTGCGCGGCTCGCTGCCGAAGAAGCCGCAGTTTCCGTAGTGCGTTCCGAAAACGATAAAACGCCTGCAGCAATCATCACCGACATAAAAATCACCGGTTTAAAACGGACGCAACCGCATATCGCGCTTGCCGCCCTAGAAAAATTCAGGGGCAGGGACAGCTTGGCGCTTGACTTGAATGATGTCAAAGCTGCCGTCGTCGATACCGGAATCTTAGACCCTGTTAATGTTGAAATTGTTACATCGGATACCGGTACAACACTTGACGTCAAAGTGCAAGACAAGTGGGCAATTTTCCCCATCCCGCTATTTATGTTTGGTTCCGACGGCGTGTCATTCGGCGGAGCCTTTTTTGATGCCAACGCATTTGGGATAAACGACAAAATGTCTATAGCCGGACTCTACTCGGAAACCCATTGGATGATAAATCTTATGTATATGCACGCTGCGGCAAAAAGGCTGCCCGGGTTTATTTTGTCGGCGAATTACTCGAACTCCAAAACAGAAAGAACCGATCAATCGGAAAATGTTTACAGCCGGTTTAAAACCGATTCTATTCGGGTTATGGCAGGATTAAATTATCCATTCGCGCAATTTTTTAATGCGGGCTTGCGTTTTTCATTCAACTATATTTGGTTAAACGAATTTGAAGATGCAATTAATCCGCCGTCTTCCGGTGCCGCTCATTTAGGTATTCATCCCAGCCTTGGGTGGCGTAAAGTAAATTGGGATGGAATGTTACAATCGGAACGGCAGGCATCCGTGAATTACCATGCCAACATAGACCTTGAAAAAAACGAAAGCATTCAAAGGGTGAATTTACAGTTGGTTTGGGAGCAATCAATCCGCACCGGATTCCGTTTTTTCGGAAGGGGCGGAGCAAGTTTTTCAACACGAATAACGCCGCTTTCAAGCTCGTCGCCGCATGATGCGCAGGTTGACATACTACCCGGAAAGTTCTTTGCTCAAAATATAGCCGGTTTCCAAGCCGGTTTTGAAAACGCCCTCTTTTCGCTTAAATTCGGTACGTTTTCTGTCCTTGCCTGTTATCAATTTGTTTATTCGTACAGCGAACCCCTAGGCGGCAGTATAGATCACGGACCCGCCGCCGGTTTCCGCATCTATCTACGGCAGCTCGCCATACCTGCCGTAGGCCTAAAAGCCGGTTACAACATAGCCGCCCAGCGCCTACAGTGGAGTTTTAATATCGGCATGTCAATGTAATGTTAATTAACGTCTAACGCTTTTTAGGGGGAGCAAGGCACATACACAACTGTTGCACTTACAACGCGGCGGCACTGGTATTGTTGAAAACAACAGGATTCTATGTTAAAATTAGTAAATGACACTTGGGGAGATAGTTAATATGCCAACATATAGCGGTATACAAAAAGAAGAAACGCTAAAAGGTTTTGTTTATAAAGACTACTTCCCTAAATACGGCTATGAACCGAATATCGACAATATAGACTTTGTAATCACTGAAAACAAAGCACGAGGCGACTTATTTAGTGATGGTGTGGGTAGTTCAACACACTATCTCTGGGCAGAAGCAAAAAAGGGAACGCAAGATGTTTTTGATATGTTTACCCAACTCATTCTTACTTGCAAAAAAACTTATGAGAAGGGCGAATATCTAGCGCCGCCTTGGCTTGGCTGTTTTGATGACGCCCGTATTGCATTTGTGTCGTTTTATGATATGCTGCCGATTTTTAATGAAACAGATTTTAATTGGAATACCACACCCAGTAATCACGATACAACAGATTTTAAAAAAGCCCGCAACAAAATTGAAACACTTATTGGTGCAAAAATTGCAATTTATAATTTTGGCGGTGACGATAGCGAAATAAAAGAATTTATTAAAACACATTTTGTGAAAGGCGCATCAGCTTCTATAAAAAGTCCTATAACAAAAGAAAATTTTGTACAAATATTTATCAAATGGGTAAAGGAAGTAAAACCATTTATCAATATACCAAAAGACAGATGGACAGAGTTTAAACAAAACGGGATACTTGATTGTGATTTCTACCGTGCCGATGTAATGAGCGATGGCGGAAACACCATAACAGAAAAACTTAAAATTATCCTTAAAAATGACAATTACAAATTTCAACAAAATATCAGCGGTATGTTGTTTACTTCTGATATTGGTTTTACTGATAGCGGTGCGGCATACAGCCGTTTTTGGAATCGTTACGAGCGGCCTCCTGCAGTAGAATTTAGACAGTACATTATTGACCGGCGCGATCTTTTAGTTCCCAGCAATATCCGTGAAGTAAAAGGCTCTTTCTTTACGCCTAAAATTTGGGTAGACAAATCAAAAGAATATCTTGCAAAGGTATTTGGCGAAAATTGGCAGGACGAATACTATGTATGGGATTGCGCGGCAGGTACAGGAAACTTACTTGCCGGATTAAGCAATAAGTATAATGTGTGGGCATCTACACTTGATCAGGGTGATGTAGAAACCATGCAAAGCCTAATCGACATTGATGAAAACTTGAATCTGTTAAGCGGACACGTTTTTCAGTTTGATTTTTTGAATGACAGTTTTGACAAACTGCCGGAAGAATTGAAGAAGATTATCGACGATCCGGAAAAGCGGAAGAAGCTGATTTGTTATATCAATCCGCCGTATGCGGAAGCAGCAAGCTC
>BNVA01000093.1 GCA_025997755.1 Spirochaetia bacterium
CGGTACCGGCAGCACTTTAAATATGAATAACGGCGCGATTACAAATTGTACGGCAACTAATGGCGGCGGGGTTAATGTTTCCGGTACCGGCAGCACTTTTAATATGGGCGGAGCGGCGCAGATTAGTGATGGGGTACATCTCGGATCAGTAAGCACAATAAATATAGGCAGTGATCTTACCGTACACTCTCCAACAAATCCCGTGCAGATAACACTCACTGATTATACCAATACCACAATACTGACCGGTAGTGTTAATAACAATTACAAAAAATTTTTTGTACCTCCAGACGGCTTAGACCATTATGAAATATATGTTGATGGTTCCTATGGCAAAATACGTCCCTATAGCCCTGCCACAAACGGCGAAGTCTACATAATGAACGGTACGCGTTCACCTATGAATGGCGGCTCAATCGGTACTGCATATAACA
Source organism: Spirochaetia bacterium (assembly GCA_025997755.1). Next base: position 435 of record BNVA01000093.1, read on the forward strand.
ACTGGAATACAGCTATTGCTGCTGTACCTAGCGGCGGCACATTGATCGTCGCGGGTCCGCTTACCAGTGCAAATGCCGTTGCGTCTAACGGCAGTCTTTTCGACATCCCGGGCACGGGCGGCTCGCTTACAATCAAGGGCATCAACGACACACAGGGTAGGAGCGCATCCCTGTCTGCCGCGGGCGCTTTTGCCCGTGTAATGGGCGTCGAAAACAAAACCGTTTACCTTGAAAACATCACGCTTACCGGAGCAAATGTTCCCACATCTGCAGGCGCGGGTCTCCTCGTTGGAAACGGCGCGTCGGTAACGCTTGGCTCCGGCGCATCAATACAGAACAACCGCACTGCAGTAAACGGCGGCGGCATATCTATCGAAAACGGCGGCTCTGTTTTACTGTCGGGCGGCGAAATCAGCGGCAACACAGCAACAGGACTCGGTTCCGGTATATACCAAAACGGAATTTTAGAAATGGGTACCGCCGGAAGCGTTAGCACAAATAACGATGTGTACCTTGTCGCCGGAAAAACAATACTTACTAATTCGATATTATCTGCTTCTACAGCGGCAAAAATTACGCCGGAATATCATTCTAACCCCCAAGTTATATCAGGCTCCAACATAGCTGCTAACGCCGGAAAATTTATTGTAACGCCGGAAAACAGCGGCGAAACATGGTTTGTTCAACCTACAAACAGTGGCACTTTAACAGCCGGATACATTTACAAAGCCGCAGCATCGCGCCAAATTAGCGGAAAACCTGTTTACTACACAACATTGGAAGCGGCTGTAACGGCGGCAGGCACCGCCGCCAGTCCCGATGAAATAACATTATGCGCACCTATAATTATTGGTAGTTTAATTACGGTAGATAGCAACAAACATATTTCAATAAAAACGGATAATAGCACTTTTAACATCGTACGAAAAACAAGCCCTACCTATACCGGAGATTTATTTCAAGTTTCTGGTGGAGCTTCTCTTACACTGGGCGTCGACGGTTCCGCCAATTTGGTTATTGACGGCGGTTCTGTAACCACCGCGGCGGGTGCGCTTGTCTTAGTTTCTAGCGGCACTCTCAAAATAGGATCAAAAGGTATTCTGAAAAACAATTATAGGAATAATGCCGGGGGCGGTGCTGTTAGTTTGGACGGCGGTACTCTAACTATGACAGGCGGTTCTATAACCGGTAATGCTGCAACTGGAAGCAATAGCGGCGGCGGGGTTTGGCTTAACAGTGGAAACCTTATAATGTCAGGCGGGGCAGTAATTACCGGCAATACCAATGATGATGTTAAACTTATGGGTACCAACACAATAAAAGTTAGCGGCTCTCTTAATCCGCCGGGCGGGACATCGGCAACAATAACTCTGGATTCGCACGGCTCAGGCGACACGGTAATTCAAGGCGGCGGCACATATACGCTAACGGCAAATGACGTAGGCAAGTTTACACTACAAGGCGGCGGCACATTATCATTTAGCAGCGGCTACGGAGTTGTACCGTAAGTCGTAAACCCTATATCTGTCCGGTAAAAGCAGTTTTTAAAGTGAATTTTGCTCACCGCTTTATATACCGACATGATAGCCGCCTTTAGCGTGTCCGCCGTTGCCGTAACTCCAAGCACACGTCCGCCGGATGTTACAAGAGACTCATTTTTAGGGTCTTTTGCCGTACCCGCCGAATACACTTTTACACATTTGTCTTTTTCTGCTTCATCAATGCCGGTTATAGCATAGCCTTTGCCGTATCCTGCGGGATAACCGCCGGACGCCATTATTACACAGACGGCGGCTCCGGTTTTAAAATTAACCATTTTTGGATCAAGTCTGCCTTCCGTGCAGGCAATCATAATTTCCAAAAGATCGGTTTCCAACAGAGGCAGTACAACCTGTGTTTCAGGATCGCCGAAACGGCAGTTATACTCAATAACAACGGGACCGTTTTTTGTAAGCATCAGCCCAAAGTAAAGGCAGCCGGAAAAAGGCGCACCTTCTTTTTGCATGGCGGCAACGGTGGGCAAAAAAATACGCTTTTCGCAATCTGCCGCAATTTGCGCTGTCCAAAAAGGGTTCGGCGCTATAGTACCCATGCCGCCGGTATTTGGCCCGGTATTGCCGTCGAATGCTCTTTTGTGATCCATGCTGCTAACCATGGGGACGAGCGTCCTGCCGTCGCAGAAGGCAAGAACACTCACCTCCACACCTTCCAACATTTCTTCTACAACTATGTTTTCTCCGCTTGCGCCGAAACGCTTGTTTTTCATCGCTTCAAAAACAGCTTCTTCCGCATCTTTTAAACGGCTGCATATTGTAACGCCCTTTCCAAGGGCAAGCCCGTCGGCTTTGATCACAATGCCTGTGTGTCCGTCGGCAAAATATTTACGCACGTACTCTATTGCCTTGTCATAGTCGTTAAAAGTTTCGTATGCGGCTGTGGGTATACCATATTTTTTCATAAGATTTTTTGAAAAAATCTTGCTCGATTCGATGCGCGCCGCCGCTTTTACCGGCCCGAACGAGCTGATCTTTGCTTCGTTTAACGCATCAACCATACCCAGTGCCAACGGATCATCCGGCGTTACAACAACATAATCAATATTATTTTGTATGCAATATGCTGCAACGGCGTTTACATCCGATGCATTTATGTTGATACAGGGCACATCCTCTTCAATCCCGCCGTTCCCCGGTATGGCGCATAACGTGCCCAGCCTTGGCGATTGCAGAAGTTTGCTTATTATAGCGTGCTCCCTGCCGCCGCCGCCAATCACCGCCACATTTAATTTTTCTTTTTTAATATCTGCCACAAACTATCTCCAATGCTTTAGGTAGTATCTCCCACTCCGCTTCTTCCATAACACGTTTTTGTAACGATTCGGGCGTATCGTTTTCTTTTACCTCTACCGCTTTTTGTAAAATGATTTTTCCGCCGTCGATTATTTCATCTACAAAGTGTACCGTTGCGCCTGTAATTTTTACGCCCCTTTTAAGAGCCGCCTCGTGTACAAAAAGTCCGTAATAACCTTCACCGCAAAATGACGGTATCAAACTTGGATGAATATTGATAATTTTGTCTTTATATTCGGCAATAACTTTTTTACCCAGTATAACCAAGAAACCGGCAAGAACAATTATTTCGATATTGTATTTTTTTAATAACGGCAGCAATGCTTCATCGTAACCGTCAATATCAAAATTATCATTATCCCTGCCGCCAAAATCAATATCGGCAAGCGTTTCTGTCGGAATACTCATCTTTTTTGCCCGTGTCAAAGCGAATGCATCTTTACATGATGATAAAACCAGCGCTATATCCGCATGAGGCAGATCTCCTTGTTGTTTTGCGTCGAGTATAGCCTGTAAATTAGTACCGCCGCCTGAAACAAGAACGGCAGTACGTTTTTTATTTTTCCCGCTCATATAAGTTCTACAGCCGAAACTCCCTCGCTCTTTACAACCTCGCCTATTTCATAAGCGGGCTGATCCGCCATATCCAATGCGGCAATAGCGAGATCAACTTTGTTAGCCGCAACAATGACGATCATACCTACACCCATGTTAAAGGTGTTAAACATATCACGTTCATTTATGCCGCCTTTTTCCGCTATCAAATTAAAAATAGGCGGTATCTTAATGTCCGCCTTCCGTATGCGGATAGACAAATCATTTGTAAGACAGCGCGGTATATTTTCAAAAAAACCGCCGCCTGTGATATGCGCTGTACCGTGAACAAGAATTTTATTAAGCAGCGAAAGTATGGGTTTTACATAAATTCTTGTAGGGGTAAGCAGCGTTTCGCCTAACGGTAGACCTAAAACGCCGGAATAATCGGCTAATGTTTTTTTTGCCGTTTCCGCATTATCAAGATCAAATATTTTTCTAATCAAAGAAAAGCCGTTTGAATGTACGCCTGTACTTGGCAGGGCTATAACAACATCACCGGCGCTTAAATATGAGCTGTCTACCATTTGCTTTTTATCTACAACACCCGATGCAAAACCGGCAAGGTCGTATTCGTTCTCCGGGTAAAATCCGGGCATTTCCGCCGTTTCGCCGCCTATAAGGGCACAGCCTGCTTCTACACAGCCGTTTGCTACCCCCTCCACAATAGCGGCAATTTTTGACGGAATGTTTTTTCCGCAAGCAATATAATCTAAAAAAAACAGAGGTTTTGCAAAAGAGCAGATAATATCATTTACGCACATAGCTACACAATCAATTCCTACGGTGTCATGTTTGTCCATTAAAAAAGCTATGCGTAATTTTGTACCTACGCCGTCCGTGCCGGAAACTAAAACAGGATGCGGCGTCTCGGAAAGATCAAGTTCAAAGCTGCCGCCAAATCCGCCTAGTCCTCCAAGCACGCCGGGTATTACCGTACGCGCTGTATGTTTTTGTATCAACTGTACAGCTTTGTAACCGGCGGTAATATCAACACCGGCATTTTTGTAACTTTCACTAAAACTGTTGTTCAATAGACTACCCCTTAAAAAAAGTTAGACCGTTGTAATATTATACTTTTAATCCGTATCTATGTCTTGTTCAAAAATGTCTTTATGCTGAACGCCCGAAACATCCACAGAGTATTTACCGGAAAAACAAGCGTCGCATAAACCGGATAAACGCCCTTTTGTAATCTCATAAAGTGCTCCGATAGAAAGATAGCCCAAACTATCCGCTCCTATAATATCACGTATTTCGTATAACGTATGCCGGTAGGCAATTAAATTTTCACTTGTATCAATATCCGTACCAAAATAGCACGGATATAAAAACGGCGGACAGGAAAGACGCATGTGTACTTCCTTCGCGCCGAACTCTCTTAACATTCTTATAATCTGTAAACTTGTTGTTCCGCGCACGATTGAATCATCTACGATAACAACACGCTTATCCTTTACTGCGGAGGCTATGGGGTTTAATTTTATGCGTACGCTGCTTTCCCTGTCTTTTTGGTTAGACGCAATAAATGTACGCCCTATGTATTTGTTTTTTAAAAATCCAAAATCGTAGGGTATGCCGCTCGCCCGCGAAAACCCAAGAGCGGCATCCAAGCCCGAATCCGGTACGCCGATCACTACATCGGCTTCTACAGGATGTTCTTTTGCAAGGATTTCACCGGCAAGAATACGCGCGTTATGTACGGAAACTCCGTCGATAACGGAATCGGGACGCGCAAAGTAAACAAATTCAAATACGCATAACGACGAAGTTTTTCCGCAGTGCGTTGTAATACTGTGGACACCATCATTGCTTACTACAATAATTTCTCCCGGCTTAACATCGCGGACAAAAACAGCTCCAATGGAGTTTAACGCACAGCTTTCACTCGCAAAAACAATGCTGTCGCCTATTTTTCCCATGCAGAGGGGGCGAAAGCCCATTGGATCGCGGCAGGCTATCAGCTTACGGCGGCTCATAAGCACAAGCGAAAAAGCTCCCTGCAATTTGTAAACGGCAGCTTCTACCGACTGTTCTATGCTGTTAGCATTTAAGCGTTCCTTTGTAATAGTATGAGTTATAACTTCCGTGTCGCTTGAAGACTGAAAGATACTGCCCTGCAATTCAAGAGTTTTTCTCATTTCGGCGGCATTTGTTAAATTGCCGTTATGTACAAGGGCTAACGAGCCTTTTATATGTTTTACCACCAAGGGCTGTGCGTTTGAACGGCGCTTAACGCCTGTCGTAGCGTAACGGTTATGCGCCACGGCAATTTCTCCTGCGCCGCCTGTACCTAAATCGGAAAGGTTTGTTTCCGAAAAAACATCGGCTACAAGACCTAAGTCTCTCCTGTTTGTAATGTGTCCGCCGCTGTTCACTGCTATACCGGCGCTCTCCTGTCCTCTGTGCTGCAGCGCGTAAAGACCGGTATAGCAAAGATGAGTAATGTTGTCCCGTACAGAATCATTGCCGTTGGCAAAGATTCCAAAAAGTCCGCATTCCTCGTGTATATCGTCTGTCATTCTAAGCCGCTTTATCAGAATATGATATAACTGTAATTTCGGCTGGGTACATTGTTAATTTAATTGAGTCGAGTATTTGTTCAAGACTTCGAGAAACTGCATCGGAATGTACAACTTCACCGCATTGCATACACACAAGCGATGGGACATTTTTTATGATTACAATGCAATCTCTTAAACTCGTTGTAAAAACTGTCTCCCCAGCCTCTAATTCCCCTTTGCAAAAAAAACAATTCATTTTACTTCTCCCTTTCGTGTTTTGAAATCCGGCGACCATTTTTCAGGATTAGGATAATATGCAGTAATAATCCATAATACAGAATCATTTGTTCCACACACAACATGAATATATCGTGATGATAGTGTTAATCCTAACATAAGACAACTTGGATAAGGTTGATCGTCGGTATATTGTTCTATAATTTCTCCTGTCATTAAAACACTCATAATGTCATCCCGTTTTAAATCACGTTCTGCAAGCCGCGTATCAACATGATTTGTCCAAAATAACGCTTTACTAATACATAATTTACGAATGATTTCTACAGTCATTCGCCTAACAAACGCTTCATAACTTCGCGGTAAGCGTCTTCGACGCCGCCCATATCGCGGCGGAAGCGATCCTTGTCAAGTTTTTCTTTCGTTTTTGTATCCCAAAAACGGCAGGTATCGGGCGATATTTCATCCGCCAATATTATTTTTCCATCTTTGTCTTTTCCAAACTCAAGTTTAAAGTCGATAAGCTCTATACCGGCGCTTTTTAGATAATCACTTAAAATTTTATTTATCTTAAATGAAAATTCGGATATTGTTTTCAGCTCCGCTTCCGCTGCCCACCCCATGGCTGCAATGTGATATTCATTCACCATAGGATCGCCTAACGCATCGTCTTTGTAGCAATACTCTAACACCGTTGAGCGCAATTTTGTTCCTTCGGCAAGCCCCAGCCTTTTTGCAAGGCTGCCGGCGGCAATATTTCTAACAATCACCTCAAGCGGAACTATCGTTACCTTGCGGACAAGAGTTTCCCTGTCACTAAGCTCTTTTACAAGATGTGTAGGAACGCCGTTCTTTTCAAGCAGCTTCATAAGATGATTTGTTACACGGTTGTTGATTAGACCCTTACCTTCTATAGTGCCTTTTTTCGCGCCGTTTCCCGCGGTAGCGTCATCTTTGTAATCCACTATGTATAGATCGGGATCATCGGTCCTAAAAACTTTTTTAGCCTTACCTTCGTATAACTGTTCTAATTTTTGCATAGGGTCCTCTTAAAATTATTGTCTTTTTCCGCTACCGCCAGCGACATTTCATTTTTTCGTTTTTCAAGCGCCTCAGTAAGCTCCTCATCGGCAATTGAAAGAATTTGCGCGGCAAGCAGGGCGGCGTTCACTCCGGCGTTTACCG
>BNVA01000094.1 GCA_025997755.1 Spirochaetia bacterium
TTGAACTAGGAAAGTTAGAAAAAATTATCGGTAACAAATCCGTTGAGCAAATGACCGCAGCCGAGCACTGGGCATACTTTTTACGCTACACAACAGATGTAACCAAACGTCAAACAATAAACAAAATTCTACAAATTGAGGAAGGTATAGAAATGGCAAGTGAAGTTTTAATATCCATCAGCAAAGACGAAGAAGAACGCGCATGGCTGCGCAGCAGGGAAAAATACATACTGGACACACAGAGCCAACTCGTAACAGCAAAACGAGAAGGAAAACTTGAAGGAAAACGAGAGGGAAAACGTGAGGGTATCGCAAGTGTTGTGAAAAATTTAAAGAGCAGCGGGCTTTTAACACCAATGCAGATACAAGAGATCACAGGATTTTCGCTTGATGATATTGCAAAATCATAAGGTAATTACTTAATTTTTTTGCAATGGTGTTTTTATAACCTATCTTCCTGATAATAAATTGTCTGGCTGCCGGTGCTGTCGAAAGCGAACGGCACGGAAATAAATTCAGGCAGGCTTTTTAGCATACGCTCCCTGTCCTGCGGGCGGACAAAGAACAGCATGAAGCCGCCGCCGCCTGTGCCTAATAACTTACCGCCTATTGCGCCGTTTTTGCGTCCTGTTTCGTACATCGTGTCTAATTTGATGTTTGTTACTTCGGCGGATAGTTTGCGTTTGCGCTGCCATGTTTCGTTTAACAGAGAGCCGAATTCTTCGATGGGGGTATCGCCGTTTAAAATGTTAATCGCATCGTCAACATAACGGCGTATATCGTGTAGCTCACCGGTGTGAGAACTCATCACTTTGATCTTTTCGGCTTCTATCTTGGAGGCTATGCGTTGAACACCGGTATAGACCAGAATTAGGTGATCGTTTAACTCTTGAAAACGCTGTTTTGTAAGCGTCATCGGGTTTACCTCAAAATTGCCGTCCTTGTGAAATTGTATGTGGTTTAGCCCGCCGAAAGCCGCCGCTATCTGATCCTGACAGCCTACGGCTTCTCCTATCAAGTCCTGCTCAATATGAATGGCTTCCTGCGCAAGGGAACGGTCGGAAATTATCTTGCCCAACATTCCGTATAGGGCGCGTAACAGCCCGACGGTAAACGCGGAACTTGAACCCATGCCGCTGCGCGACGGAATATCGGCGTTGTAGTACATATCAATTCCGTAGGGTATTTTCATAAAACGTAATACCTCGCGTATTGCGGGGTGTTCTATCTCGTCTATGCCGGACACCGCCTCCGTTCTGCCGCCGTAAACAAAGCGGTTTTTGAATTCAAAAAACGGCGGCAAATCGCGGCAGGTTATGAACAAGTATTTGTTTATTGTTGTTGAAAGTACCGCTCCGCCGTGTTTTTGAAACCAGTCGGGAAGGTCTGTTCCCCCTCCGAAAAATGAAATTCGTAAGGGGGTGCGTGTTATGATCATGCGGCTGGTTACCGCTGAATCCTTGCCGAGCCGCCTTTAGCAAATGCCTCGACCTGATCTAAGCCGACCATAGTTGTATCGCCGGGTGTCGTGGTAAGAAGCGCACCGTGGGACCAGCCTAGCCTGAGGGCTTCTTCGGGTGTTTTGCCGGAAAGCAGCCCGTAGAAAAGTCCCCCCGCAAAACCATCGCCGCCGCCCACACGGTCGTAAACATCAAGTTCGCAAACCGGCGACATATAGGTTTTGCCGTCCAGCCAGAGTACCGCGCCCCAAGAGTGGCGGTTTGTCGAGTGAACCTCGCGCAAGGTGGTAGCCACCGCTTTTATGTTCGGAAAATCTTTTACAACAATATCGATCATGCTAAAGAAGGTTGAGGGATCGAGCTTGCCCTTTGATACGACATCAGGACCCTTTAGTCCAAGCCCCTTTTGCAAATCTTCTTCGTTGCCTACAAGGACATCGACATAGCTTGCTATCTCACGCAGGGTCTTGGCGGCTTTCTCCTCGGCTTGAGCAGCCGTTAGCCCTGCCTCCGCCGCGGCTACCGCCCAAAGTTTTGCCCTGTAGTTTAGGTCGAAAGACACAACGGCACCCGCTTTCTTTGCCGCTTTTGCCGCTTCTATAATGAGCTGAGAGGTGCCGTCCGAAAGCGCCGCAAAAATCCCGCCTGAGTGGAACCAGCGTACTCTGGGCGCGGAGCTTGTGCCGAAAATTTCGCTCCAGTTAAAACTGCCCGGTTTAAGCCTTGCCGCCGCTTCGTTGGATCGGTTGTAGAATACAACAGGAGCGCGGACACCGTGTCCCATATCGCTCCAGACTATAGCCATATTGGGACCGCGTACGCCATCGAATTCAAAGTGTTCGTAGTAAGGGGTAACGCCCATCCAGCGTACAGCTTTTTCTATACGTTTTCCTATCGGGTTATTTACCATTGCGCTGGCAACGGCGGTTTTTAATCCGAAACAGCTTGAAAGATTAGCCGCCACGTTAAACTCACCGCCCGAAACGATAAGATCATATTTACTTGCCTCGGCAAACGGGATTACACCGGGGTTAAGACGGGTAACTAAAGCGCCCAACGCCAAAAAATCATGCGCCGCGCCTTGTGCGGAAGGTATTGTTAAATTTGCCATAAAGTCTCCTTGTATCTATAAATAAAGTTTAAACATTATTGGCTGTTAGTCAATGACAGAATTGTTGTTTGCCGTACTCCACCTGCCATAAGAATAAACCGTTTGGCGGAATGGTGGGACCGGCGGCGCTGTGATCGCCTTCTTTTAAAAGTTTTTTAAATTCGCCTAACGGTACACTTTTTTCTTCGCAGCGCAGCAGGGTGCCGGTAACGCAGCGTACCATTTTCCAAAAAAAGGCGTTTGCGCTTATTTCAAAAACAAGTTTTTCGCCTTCAATAAAAAAATAGGCGTTCCGTATATAGCGGTGTGCCGAGCCTGAACCACGTGTAAATACGCTGTCGGCGGGCGAGGCAAAAAGCGAGCAGTCAAACTCGCCGTGTAAAAGACGTGCGTAATAGTTTAATGTCTGCACAGACGGACGCCGCCAAATTTGATGCGCATAACGGTTTTCGTGAGGCAGCGCCTGTCTGCCGCAGATTATATAATAACGGTAACTTCGCATAACGGCGCTGAAGCGCGCATGAAAATTCTCCTCCACCTCGCGGGCGCTTGTTATGCGTACATCCTTGGGGAGCAGATTGTTAAGGGCGGGAACAAAGCGTCCGGTATCCATACTGTCAATATCGGTGTAAAAATTTGCCGCCTGAGAAACGGCATGTACCCCGGCATCGGTGCGTCCCGCGCCTGTAAGCGGCACCCGTTTTTTGTGAATCTTTTCAAGGGCGCTCTCAATTTCGCCCTGAACCGTGCGGTTCTCCGCCTGTCTCTGCCAGCCCGAAAAATCCGTGCCGTCGTAAGCTGCTGTAATCAGTATGTTACGCATATAGTTTGATCGGCAAAATTACTGCCATGCTTAATTTGCACTTTACCGGTACCCTTTAAAAATGTTTTAATGGATACAGCATTAGATGGGGGTGCGGCGCAACCGTGTGCGCCGCAGGGGGAAGGCTTTCCCCCTTAAAAAGCGTAAGGAGTAATCAAATGATTAAAACTGTAAAATCGGTTGAGCTAAAGGGTAAGCGCGTGATTATGCGAGTGGATTTTAATGTGCCCATGAAAGACGGCGTTGTACAGGACGATACACGTATTGTCGCCGCCATACCTACAATAACATATATTTTGGAGCAAGGGGCAAAGACTATAACTCTTATGAGTCACCTTGGAGACCCCGCTAAGGATATGGAAAAAGCAAAAGAGAAGGCGGAAAAGAGCGGTAAGCCTTTTGACGAAGCCTCGTATATTAAGGGGAAACACCGTATGGTGCCTGTTGCCGAATACCTTGCAAAAAAACTGGGTAAGCCGGTGGTGTTCGCGGGAGAAGACGGCTGTTACGGCAAGAAGGCGTTTATCGACGGACAAAAAGACGGCACAATCATAATGCTGGAAAACACCCGCTTTCACAAAGAAGAAACGGCTAAGGATGCCGCCTCGCGCGATAAGTTGGCAAAAGAGCTTGCCTCTTACGGCGATGTTTTTGTAAACGATGCCTTCGGGACGGCGCACCGCGATCATGCCTCCACCGCAAGCATAGCCAAGTTTGTACCGGCGGTTGCGGGCTTCCTGATGGAAAAAGAAGTTGCATACCTTGAACCCATTGTAACCTCACCCAAAAAGCCGCTTGCCGCGATTATAGGCGGCGCTAAGGTATCATCAAAAATAGCCGTTTTGGAAAGCCTTTTAAAAAATGCCGGAGCGCTTGTCATAGGCGGAGGCATGGCTTACACGTTCCTGAAAGCGCAGGGACACAAGACGGGTAAATCCCTTGTTGAGGATGATCAGGTTGAGACCGCTAAAAAAATAATTGAAGCGGCGAAAAAAGCCGGTGCGGAAATCGTCCTACCCGTTGACCATATTGCGGCGGAAGCCTTTGACGCTAATGCAAAGCCTATCTATGTTGACGGGCTTGATCTTGCCGACAATCTTATGGGTTTGGATGTGGGACAAAAGACCATTGCCAAATACAAAGAAGTGCTTGCAAAAGCAAAGACCATCGTGTGGAACGGGCCTGTCGGGGTCTTTGAATTTGATGCCTTTGCAAAGGGCACGGAGGAACTTGCAAAAATTGTCGCGGCGGCAACATCGGCGGGAACTATCACTGTGGTGGGCGGCGGAGATTCTGTGGCGGCGGTAAACAAGTTTCATCTTGCCGATAAGATGAGCCATGTTTCCACAGGCGGCGGCGCATCGCTTGAGCTTCTTGAAGGCAAAAAATTACCCGGTATCGAAGTTTGCAGAGGATAACCGATTCGGGAATGTTCGAGATTGATAAGGGTGATAGATGAAATTTACAGATGAAATTAGGAGGCGTGCAAAAGCAATCATAAAAAACTGTTTTCCCGCGCCTCTTAAACGGTACATCTGGATAAACTATTACAAAAAATCATCGTCACGGCGGCTTACAAAAAGAAGCCTTATAAGTTTTGAAGTAAATGTTACCGATCATTGTAATTTGAATTGCAGAAGCTGTGAACATTTTTCTCCCATTGCAGACGAAAAGTTTTTGGATATTGACACATACACAAAAGATGTAGAGCGGCTCTCTTTTTTGTTTGACAAAAAGATTGAGTACATTCACCTTATGGGCGGCGAGCCTTTGCTGCACCCGCGCTTAGACGAAATAATTGAAGTTAGCCGAAAATATTTTCCCGAGGGCGTTATAGAGATCGTTACAAATGGTCTTCTTGTTTTACGAGAGGACGGCCATTTTTGGGATGTATGCTGCAAAAATAATATTACAATAGCAATAACCCAGTATCCGATAAAACTTGATTATAAAAGGATCGAAGAAAAAGCCAATGCAAAAAATGTCCGGCTGCGTTATTATTTTTTGGGAAAGAAGACGATGCACAAACGTCCATTCGATCTGCGCGGCACACAAAACATCGAAGAAAATTTTGCGGTATGCCACATGGCAAATACCTGTATGCAGTTATTCGACGGCAAACTTTCAACCTGCGTAATAATTCCATACATACACATTTTTAACAAATTCTTTAATCAAACAATGCAGGTCTGCGAAAAAGATTACATTGATATTTATAAAGCAAAGGACAAACAAGAGATATTTGATTTTCTCTGCCGTCCCATTCCATTCTGTAGGTACTGCAACATCAAAAAAACAAAACTTGGACTGAACTGGGCTGTATCCAAACAACAGATCGGCGAGTGGACTTGAAACTAAAGCCCTTTTCGTTATAATGTCTGAAAGTCATGGTTGATATGGAAATTTTGCAAAATACATCTAAATTTCTACCCCCCCCCCCCACACACGCGTTTTCGCTAAGTCTAAACAATAGAACAATTTACATAGAAATAATCATCGGTTTTCTCAATATTATTTTACCAATTTTAGTTATCTCAACTATTTATTCGCGTTTACGAACATCCAAAACGATGTTCTTTATGATATGGAGCTATGTTCGTATACAAGAAGTTATGTGCCAAAAAAGCGCAGAACTAGTTCGAAGAAGACGGCGCGTCATTGCGCGGCTAAGAGAAGAACGGTTTTGTGTTTTAGGCAAAATCAAACTTAACTCCTAAAATAGGAGAGTAGTTTGTGCTAAAAACTACGGAAACTCTCACGACCAAGAGAAAGCTTGTTTTTCTTGTATTTTTGGTGTTTTTCAGTTTTTCAAATGTTTTTGCAAAGGAGTCAGATCTTTTGGCACCATGGCTCGAAGTTTTGGGAAAACCTTTACCAAAGGATTTTATACGACTGGATCGAACTCTGTTTATTAAAAAAGATAAATCAGGGCTTGATGTTTTAGTTACTATAAAAGATGGTGTAGTAATACATAGCGTGCTAGGCGCGGCATTTAGTTCAACAGATGAAGCTGTGGTATGGGCAGCACCGTTCTACATCGTATTTGAGGGTATAGGAACTTATTATGGTCAGTCAAAGTCAGGTGGTGATATTTATAAAATTAATAATGCTTTTGCACTGATTGATTGGTTGAGACTAAGAGCAGATGGTTTAATTGCTCGTGCAGTTATGTTTTCATTAGATTTAGAATATCTAAAAGTGCAGTAATAGTTAAAAATTGGAAATGTACAAGATGAATAAAGCAGATAATGTTCGAGAATATTGCATAGATAATTATATAAATCCAGCACGTAAAAGAAAAGAGAAAGGGGTGTTTATTAGTTCTGGCGATGTTCATAAAGCTTTGAGGTTAAGTAAAAGTTATCCCGCAGTATGCGCTGCGCTTGGTTCTGAGATGTTTGAAACTGATGCAAACGTGCAACGTGTACATATTTGCGGTCCATTAAATAGTGCGAGTACTACATTTGTGTTTATTTTTAGATAGAAAAAAGATTAATTTTTCGGCTGTAGTGGCGCACGGCAAACGTCCGTGTTTGCCGCTTCGTAGCTGGGTTTCTACAGCACATAACACAACGGTTTCTGCTTCGCCGCAGTAGCGGCTTGGTCGTAAACTTTTCACGTTATGCGAAATTTGTGTCTTGAAGATGCATGAAAAATCATACACATAAAATAGTTGACAAAAAAACATAGACGTTATATAATAAACATTATGGGAAATGATGAATTATCTGCATATATCACTATAGATCAAGGCATTCGTTTTGGGAAACCTTGTATAAAAGGGACTCGTATTACCGTAAGTGATATACTTCAATGGTTATCAGAGGGTATACCGGTGGAAGAAATATTGGATGATTATCCTTTATTAAAGGAACAACATATTCGTGCTGCATTAGCTTTTGCCGCAAGGCGTGAGGAAGTTGTTAAAATTGTTGCAATAGCATAAATTTAACAATGAAAATATTACTTGATGCCAATATATCTTGGAAATTAACAAAAGCACTATCACCAATTTTTGGGGAATGCTTACACGTTGATAATATAGGTATTACCGTACCGGTGCAGGATGTGGATATTGGGAAAAATTCTAAAATCTTGCACGCATATTTTTTGTGACCATTACCGGAAAATCCAGGATTTTAGAATTTTTTTCCTTAATTTGTGGTTATTGGCGGCAATTCCTGTCTGCACTGCCAAAACCATACCACTATGCCAATAAATGTTGAAGCCGTGGAAAAAGCCGCGCCCTGCGAACACATACG
>BNVA01000095.1 GCA_025997755.1 Spirochaetia bacterium
GGTTGACGCAGAAGTGGGCGCTCATATTGATATCGATTCGGTGCTTCTCGTTTCGGGCGACACGGTTTCCGTCGGTTCGCCCTATGTGGCGTCAACGGTAAAACGCCTGTCTGCGCAGATTGCGGCTAACAGCATACGCAGGCGTACATCCGCCGACATACCTTGCAGCGGCGACTTAAACGGCGAATGATAAGTCGGGATAAATACAATCCTGTCGTAGCCTAGAGTGAGTACCGCTTCCGCAAGTTTTATATGCCCCCTGTGTACCGGATCAAAGCTGCCGCCTAAAATCGCGTATCTCACGATGTAATCCTTTGAAAACATTCCGTAAGCTCTTTTAGTCCATCTCCTGAAAAAACCGAGATACCAAAAATTTGCTCGCCGGGAAATTGATTTTTTAACTTATCCAAACGCCCCGCGCTTTCCTCAAGATCAAGTTTTGTGCCGATTAAAACACGTTTTTTATCCAGCAAATTTTTTGAATAAGCGTCAAGCTCGCCGCGCAGAGTTTCAAAGGCTGTTAAAAAATTATCATCGGAAAGGTCGATTAAAAATGCCAGAACAACAGTACGCGAAATATGTTTTAAGAATTGAAAACCAAGCCCGGCGCCGCCGCTTGCGCCCTCAATAAGACCCGGAATATCGGCAATAATTATATCCCGCTCGCTGCTGTGCAGAACACCCAAATTCGGAATTTTTGTGGTAAAAGGGTACGGCGCTATTTTCGGGCGGGCGTTTGTAAACTTGTCCAGCAGGGAAGATTTACCGGCATTTGGAAAGCCCACAAGCCCTATGTCGGCTATTACCTGTAACTCAACTTTAAGCGCCGCTGTTTCTCCGGGTTTTCCGGGAAGCGCCTTGCGGGGAGCCTGAGTTACCGATGATTTAAAATGAATGTTTCCCCAGCCGCCGTTGCCGCCTTTCAAAAAAACAAAGTCTTCTTCGCTTTTTCCAAAGTCACGGATAAGCGCTCCAGATCCGGCGTCCTTTAGGATGGTACCCGGAGGTACCGGAACTATGATGTCCTCGCCGTTTCTGCCGTAGCGCGCACTGCCTTCGCCGTCCCTGCCATTCTCTGCCTTAAAAACTTGCTGGTAGCGCAGGTGGCTAAGGGTGCGCAGGTTTTTTTTGACGGTAAAGACAACGCTTCCGCCCCTGCCGCCGTCTCCACCCGCAGGACCGCCTCTTGGGACGTATTTTTCCCGTCTAAACGCCGCGCAACCGTTTCCCCCATTACCGGAAGAAACCTCAATTAACGCCTCGTCTGCAAATCTATTCATCGGCGCCTGCGGCGCTTATTAACCCTGGAGTACCGAAGCCAGTTTGCGTCCGCGTCTCTGGTGAAAGGTTACTTTGCCGTCAATTTTTGCGAAAAGCGTGTAATCACCGCCGCAACCGACATTCTCGCCCGGGTGTATTTTAGTTCCACGCTGCCTGACTATAATTGTTCCCGCTGTTACGATAGAACCGCCGAAAGCCTTAACGCCTAAATATTGGGGATTTGAATCGCGTCCGTTTTTTGCGCCGGAACCGCCGCGTTTACGTGCCATACTTATTTCTCCTTAGCTATAAAAATCGTACAATTTTCGGGGTATTCTTCAGCAACAGATTTGATGCCTTCCAGAAGGTAGCTTCCCACAGCCTCCAAAAAGCCTCTGCCCTTATCACCCCGATCTATCTCAAAATAGAGCCGTCCTCGCTCGGAAGCATCAGCCCTTACCGTCAAACATTGCTTTGTTTCCAAAACCTGCAAACAGGTACGCGCTAAAACAGAAACAGCCGCGCAAACTATGTCGTTGCCCCGGCTTCCCGCTCCTGAATGCCCTTCGATCCCGCATGATTTAAGGATACCCTCCCTATCCAGAAGGGCGTCAACCTTAATCATCAGGAAACGGCAATATCCTCAATCTTGATGATCGAATAATCCTGCCTATGACCCCGTTTCCGCCTGTAGTCTTTCTTGGGCTTGTATTTGAAAACAATGATTTTCCGATCCTTGCCGTGCGATTCCACCACCGCGTTGACCTTTGCCCCCGCCACATAGGGCGAACCGACGGAAACCGTGTCGCCCGAAACGAGAAGCACCGAATCGATATCAATATGAGCGCCCACTTCTGCGTCAACCAGATCGACTTTGAGAGCCGCGCCCTTCTCTGCCCTGTACTGTTTACCCTTGAACTCAACTAAAGCGTACATAACATCATCCTTATCTTAAAAAATACAGTTTCTTTATACAATGAAACAAGACATAAGGTCAAGAGCAGGAAAAAGAACGGCGGAAAAGGATCAAGTGGCAAAGCGGTATTTTGTCATGCGCCCTGAGCCTTTTGATTCTATAATGCCGTCATTAACCATTTGTTTTAGGTCTCTGCTGGCGGTGGCTGTTGAAACGCCCTTATTTATTTGCATATATTCTTTTCTGTCAAACCAGCCGTATTCGGAGCTTACATCGTTTACGAATTTTGCTCCGCTTAGTTGACTTAGCGCATATTCCGTTCTTGTTGAATAGTTGATGTTTTGCGCTTTGGATTTTTGAATCGTTTCTTTAAGCGCCGTATTTATTGCGTCTAACATAAACTCAAGAAAACAAGTTGATGAGCCGGATGAATCGGATATTTTCAGCGATTTATAGTATTCACTTTGATTGTTTCTAATTGCATCTTCAATGGGAACATATTCAAATACCGGATTGATATTCATTAAAAGCCGTGTCTGCCAATAGCGCCCCATTCTGCCGTTTCCATCTTCAAACGGGTGTATAAACTCAGTTTCATAGTGAAAAACACAGGTTTTGATAACTTCTAAATCACTGTCGTTCTTAATGTAATCAAATAAATCCTGCATTAGGGGTGTTACCATTTTATATCCGGGCGCTACGTGATACACCTCCTTTCCCTTTACAATCCCAACCTGAGTTTTTCTAAAGTTTCCGGGATTTGGGATTAAACCGTCCATAAACAGACCGTGCGCTTTTAGAAAATCCTTTAACGAAAAAGGATTAAATTGATTCAAAGAGTTGTACGCTTTTATTGCGTTTTCCACTTCGAGTATGTCATTTTTGGGGCCAATTACAGGTTTGCCTTCCAGAATAGCCGTAATATGCTTGATACTCAAAGTGTTCCCTTCAATTCTGAGAGAGCCGTGTATAGTTTTTATACGATTCTCTTTTCGTAAGCGCGCCTGCGGCTTTGCAATCAAAATACTCTTGCAAATGCCAAGACTTTCGCTAATCTGACCATATAAACTTAGGATATTCGGTGTTATTTCATAAGGCGGTTTCATATACAATATGATACTATCAAATGATAGTATCGTCAAGTTACGGTAGGCGAGAGTGTACCGTGTATTGTTACAGTGTAGTCTGTATATTAATCATACCTTTAACCACTCACGCCTTAAACCTCTTTAATCTTAAAGCATTGGTAAGCACCGATACGGAGGACAAGCTCATTGCGGCGGCGGCGAAGATCGGGTTGAGAAGCGGTCCGCCGAAAATGTGGAGAACGCCTGCCGCGATTGGTATGCCTACGGTGTTGTAACCGAAAGCCCAAAATAGATTTTGTTTTATGTTACGGATTGTTTTTTTGCTTAAATTTATTGCAGTGGAAACATCGCGCAGATCGCTGCGCATGAGTACTATATCGGCACTTTCCATTGCCACATCGGTACCGCTTCCTATAGCAATACCTATGTCTGCCTGTGCCAGCGCGGGCGCATCGTTGATACCGTCGCCTACCATTGCTACCGTTTTGCCTTCGTCCTGCAGTTTCTTTACTTCGTTTGATTTATCCTGCGGCAAAACTTCGGCTAACACCCTGTCTATTCCCACCTGTTTTGCGATTGCGCCGGCTGTGCGTTTGTTGTCGCCTGTGATCATTGCTACTTCAATGTTCATTGCGTGAAGTTTTTCAATAGCCGTTTTGCTTGAAGATTTTACAACATCGGCTACGGCGACAATACCGGCAAGCGTACCGTTAAGCGCAACGAACATCGGGGTCTTGCCTTCGCCGGCTAAACGTTCCGCATCCGTTTCCATTGCGTTAAGCGCAATATTTTTTTCTTCCATGAGTTTTTTGTTGCCGATTAATAGTGAGTAAGGAGCAGTGATTAGTGAGTTATTGTTTTGTATGTTGATTTCCGCTTCCACTCCTAGTCCTGGGAGAGCTTTAAAATTTTCCACAGGGAGAAATTCAAGTTTTTGATTGATTGCTTCTTGCACGATTGCACCTGCAAGCGGATGTTCACTGCCTTTTTCCGCACTGGCGGCTAACTGTAAGAGTGAGGAGTGAGTAGAAAGCGAGGCATTAGAGGGGGGCAGCGTAGAAGCGTCTGAAAGACCTTCGGAGCTAGGGGGGAGACTTCCCCCACCATCTTCCCCTACATTACTAATTATTACATCGGTAACTTTTGGTTTGCCTTCGGTTAGTGTTCCGGTTTTGTCAAACACTATTGTCGTGATTTTATGAGCGATTTCCAGAGCGGCTCCGCTTTTTATCAAAATGCCGTTTTCCGCACCCTTGCCTGTACCCACCATGATTGCGGTAGGTGTTGCAAGACCAAGCGCGCATGGGCAGGCTATGACCAGCACGGAAATAAAAATGGTGAGCGCAAAACGCAGCGGCTGATAACTTGCCGGAAGAAGTGCGGGATTTGCGTTAGACGCAAGATACCATGCCGTGCCTGCAACGACGGCTATTACGCAGACAACCGGCACAAAATAACCCGACACTATATCTGCAAGCTGTGCTATAGGCGCTTTTGATCCCTGCGCGTCCTCTACCAATTTTATGATTTGTGCGAGCGCGGTGTCCGCTCCGATTTTTTCTGCCTTAAAGCGTATAACGCCGTTTGCATTGATTGTTGCCGCGTATACTTTGTCGCCCGCTTTTTTATCGACGGGAATACTTTCGCCTGTAAGCATAGATTCATCAATCGCTGTGTGTCCTTCCATAATAACGCCGTCTACGGGAATTTTTCCGCCGGGTTTAACAACGATTATGTCGCCTAACAGCACCTCATCAATGGGAATTTCTTTTTCTTCGCCGTTTTGAATTATGACGGCTGTTTTAGGGGCAAGGGACATAAGTTTTTTTATAGCCTCGCCTGTTCTGCCTTTTGAGACTGCTTCAAGTGTTTTGCCAAGCAGTATAAGTGTGATGATAACTCCGGCGCTTTCAAAGTAAAGCGATTCAACAGCGTTGAAATTTCCCTGCGCAATTTGTAAAACATTGTAAAGACTGTACAACACTGCCGCGCTTGTGCCGAGTGCGATAAGGCTGTCCATGTTCGGACTTCTATTGATTAACGCTTTAAAACCCACTGTATAAAACCGATACCCCACGCCGATAATCGGTATAACGAGAATGATTTCTGCAAGTGCGTAGATAAGCGGAAAATTCATGGGGGCTAACGCTTTGGGAAATGGCAGCACTACAAACTTAATCATAGGCGCCATAGCGATATACAAAAGCGGCAATGCCAAGCACGCGGAAACAATAAATTTTATCCACTGAATTTTTATTTCGCGCTGCTTGCGTTTTTTATGCTCGTCCATTGCCTTGTCGCTTGAAAGGTCCAGCGCCTTGTAACCGGCTTTTTCTATACATTTTTTTATATCGCCTACACGCAGTATGTTTGGATCAAAATTGACGGATGCTTTTTCCGTTGCAAGGTTTACGCTTACATTCTGAATACCCGCCAACTTCGCTATCGCCTTTTCTACCCGCGCCGAGCAAGCCGCGCAAGTCATCCCGCCAACAGGGATCGCTACACTCTGTACTTCCATGTTATTCTCCTAATTTCCAGTTTCTATTTTCTATTTTAAATCGAACGGCTTTAACAGTTTGTCCACTTCTACCGGTTTACCGTTTTCGTCATCGACAGGAACTTTTGCAAAAACCCATCCGTCAATTTTATTCGGGTCGACGCCTGCCGCAAGAAAAGGTGCGGGGTTTAACACAAACACAATATCTTTGTCGTTTACGC
This sequence comes from Spirochaetia bacterium, assembly GCA_025997755.1. Next base: position 5,986 of record BNVA01000095.1, read on the forward strand.
TCATATCTTTTGCCCATTCAAACATATTACCGCCGCCGAAACTTATACCGTAGTGGTCAAGCGCGCCATGATAGCCGATAATATTACGGTGGTTCAACAAAACCTGATTGTACACTTCCATCGGAGCTGCATTTTCTGCCGGTGCGGTACTATCTAAATCCAGTTTAATGACAAGGTTATCGCCTTGTAACATTCCGCCGGGAAGTTTGCCGGTGTCCAGCCCCGCATTAATAAATGGCGCAGCGTCGGCGTTTATATATAATGTATCCCATTGTATCACGAAATTTGCTTGGCTATCAGGGGCTTTCAAAGTCCACGACTTTCCGGTTTCTGTGCTTGTATCTACAGGCGGCAGGGTGTCCAACATTTTCTGAAACGCCCTGGCGGAATCTGTTCCTACTACATCCAGTTTTCCGCAGCCCGCCGCCATTATTGTCAATACCGACACCGAAATAAACAAAAACTTTTTACGCATAAGTTACCTCCGAACAACAAACCATTTTTGATAATTTAGCAGCCGATTGTGTCGAAATTATGTCGGTAAATATTTTTTAAAAAGATTTCTACTGCATTGCTATAGTCTGCCCGCACATTGCGGGCAGAAGTCAAGCTAACTTTTTAGAATATTTTTTAAATCCTGCTCCGGTGTAGAAATTGGCGTAATGTTAAAACTATCGACTAGGTGTTTTAGTACATTGGGCGAAACAAATGCGGGAAGGCTTGGTCCAAGATAAATATTTTTTACTCCAAGGTTAAGCAGCGACAGTAAAATTGAAACCGCTTTTTGCTCATACCACGAAAGTACAAGAGTCAGCGGCAGTTCATTTACGCCGCAGCCGAACGCTTCGCAAAGGGCAAGTGCAACCTTAACGGCGCCAAATGCATCATTGCACTGTCCCATATCCATAATGCGAGGCAGTCCGCCGATTTCGCCTAAGTCCAGATCGTTAAATCTAAACTTGCCGCAGCCAAGGGTTAGAATTATAGTATCTTTTGGAGTTTGTTTTGCAAAGTCCGTAAAATACCGGCGGTCATTTGCTGCGCCGTCACAACCTCCCACAAGAAAGAAATGTTTTATGGTGCCGCTTTTTACAGCCGCTACAACTTTATCTGCAACCGATAATATGGTGCCGGCAGAAAATCCGGTTGTAACTGTGCTTCCCCCATTTGTACCTGTCATCTTTTTGTTTTCGCTGTAGCCGCCCAGTGAAATTGCTTTTTTGATAAGACTAGAAAAATCTTTTTTATCATCAATGTGCGTAATTCCCGGATAGCCGGTTACACCTGTTGTAAATACGCGGTCACTATATGTTTTTTTAACCGGCATTAAACAATTTGTGGTAAACAAAACAGAAGCCGGAATTGCATCAAATTCTTTTTGCTGATTTTGCCATGCAGTGCCAAAGTGTCCTTTTAAGTGGGGGTATTCTTTTAGTTTTGAATATCCGTGTGCCGGCAGCATTTCACCGTGTGTGTAAATATTAACGCCTTTCCCTTTTGTTTGTTCAAGGAGCAATTTAAGATCGTGCAGGTCGTGTCCGCTTACCACAATGAAAGGTCCCTTTTCGATACCGAGCTCAATCGTCACAGGAGCCGGAACTCCGTAGGCTGAGGTATTTGC
>BNVA01000096.1 GCA_025997755.1 Spirochaetia bacterium
AGCCGCAATTATTTTTGCATACTTCATAGAAACTCCTCCTATCCATAAGTTTTAAACTTATGGGTTATACAGTCTTTTACGGAGACTATATAAAAAACGCTTCTATGAACGATAAAAAATAATTGCGGCTGCCGGTTTTGTTGTGCTTTACGCCTCGTGCGGAAAGTTTAGTTTTGACGGCTTAAAAAACTTAACAACACCTAACGCAGCGGCGGCGCCTGAAAATCAAACGGCGGTAAATGCGCCTGAGACGGATTTTGAAAATTTAGACTACAGCAGTGAACCAAGCGAAGTTAAACCCATTGATACGGAAATTTTAGATGCCATAGCGGAAACAGAACGTTCAAGCGGTTTTATTCCCGGTCTTGGCGTTTCGGAATCAACATTACGCGAAAAATCCGGCGATTATGCGGGGGCGGTTATAGCCGCCTACAAAGAATTAGCGTACGCATATTCATACAGCGTTACTAATGAGTCCGCAGCCGGTACGCTTTCGTTTAACAAACAAACAATGGAAGATGCGTTTAGAAATGTCAAAAATCTTTACTTATCGGAAGAAAAACAGGCTGCCTCCGGCGAAAGGGGTAAAGACGCCGTAAAGGCGGCGGAAGCGGCATTATTTTTTGTTCAAGACAAATATCAACAATCAAAAGAAATATTAACAGAATTGTTTATCAATGATGATGAGCCTGATTCATTTGCAAAATGGATGATCTTAGTTTGTGATATTGAGACGGACAAAAACGTACGGGCAAAACAAGCGGCTTACGGAGCAATACGTGCGCGTTACGAAACATTTCCGGCGTATTGGTACTATGGGGCAAAGAATTTTCACGGCGCACTGGCTGCGGATTATGCGGAACACTGTATAAATCTTTCGCCTAAAGGTCCTTACAATACGGAGTCAAGAAGTATTCTTGCCGTTTTCTCAGGGCTTAAAGCGCCGGAAGGAAAAGCGCTGCGCTCTAAAAAAGAAATAGACGAAACAATAAAAAATTCCGTCCGTTTAAGCGATCCGGAAATACTGCATGAACTGCTGCCGCTTATATCGTTAAATGACAACCCGTTTACATTATATGCCGCAGGTGCGTTACGCGCATTATCCGCAAATATCCAGTTTAAAAATTGGTTTACTTATCAGGCAGAAGCGGCACGCAAAACTAACTCAGGGGAAAGCCGCCTTGCCGACAGATTGCAGTACATTGCCAGAGGATAGAGTATGAAAACGCTGTCAAAATATATATTTTTGTTATCCGGTTTAATTTTGTTATCGTGTTCAAAAGACGGCATAGATAATGAAACACTTGCGTTATACGCCCGCGCACAGAGTTTTTATACGAATGGAAAATTGAATGAAACGCGGGATTTGCTTTTGCCGGAAAACACCAGCGGTAAAGCTAATAAATTTATTCCGGTTTTAGTCCTGCGCGGAAAGACAGAATATTTTATGGATAATATTGACGAAGCCGAAAAGATATTTAAGCGTATCTTAAAATTAAAGCCCGCGCAGGTAGAGTCCGCGCTTTACCTTGCGCGTATAAAAAGAGAACAGGATCATTCTGAGGAAGCCGTAAAAATCGTAGAAGAATTACTCGCAAATGATCCTTCAAATATACGAGCGCTGCGTCTTGCATCACAGTTAGCAAAAGAAAAAAACAAGGATACGGTGTCGCTGGCTTTTCTTGATCGTGCCGTAGAAGCATCGTCGGAAACGGCTTTAGTGTTTTTGGATAGAGCGCGTCAAAACTGGATATTAGGACAAAGTGAAAAAGCCGCCGCAGACCTTCTCTGCGCAAAAAGCCTTGTTCTGCCGGATGATCCTTTATACCGGGCTGTGGATAATTTGCAGCGTATTGTTTTAAACAAATCAGCTTTAAAAAAATGATTTTTGTTTTTGGGAGTTATAAGATGTTTTATAAGGCAGTAAAAAAAATATTCATATATTCAGTTTTGTTATTATCATCCTGCGGTACATCGGGAATATACTACAGAACTGGTCATTCATGGTCGCGTAATGACAGTGCAAATGAATATAGAAGCGTCCGCTTAGGTACAATCAGCACAGATAAATCTGGCGGTAACATCTCTATAGAAAATGAAGTCTTAAAAATGCTGCCTTTATTGTTTTTGGAAAAGGGCTTTGTATTCAACGATGATCAAGACAACGCAAATTATATAATTGATGTACACATAATAGAGCATGATTATTTTGTTGAATGGAAACCAAAGAAGTCGGTTTCTATAGAAGTTGATATTTGCGGTAACTCAAAAAGAATAGACGGAAGTAGCACAGGCTCTGATAGTCAAATAAAATTGATAACCCCATTGGCGGCAGGTAAAATAACGGTAAAAACAACACAGGGTTTGGCGTCTTCGCATAATTTAGAAAAACTATTACGGGCTTCCGTCAGGAAGGCAATAAAGGCATTAAAGAAATCTATTAAGGACTAAAATGAAAATCGCCGGTAATTTATTTTTATTGTTTTTTATAAGTACCTTTACGCTGTTCCCCGAACCGCTTGTTTACGAGATAACCATTGTACAGGCAGGTGAGATGGCAATATCCGCGTCGCAGGAAATGCAGACAGAATATGCGCTGCGTTCAATAAGCGAAAGAACATGGCTGCTTGGACGTTTTGAATACTTTCCAAAACTTACTATATCCGCATACGAGGATGAGAGACTCTCAAAAGTTTCGACGGACAGTTTTTTAAAAACTTATTCTGTAGGAATAGATCAGCTTGTATTTGACGGCGGGCGTTTACTTTCGTCAAGAAAAATTCAAAAGTCCCAGATTGCTTTTCAAAGTAATAATCTTGAACGCAAAGCGGCGGAGATTGCCGATACCGCAGTTAGTGCGTACCGGAAAATACTTGCGGCAAGGGAAACACTTTTGATACAGGAAGAAAATTACAAAGCGTTAAAAGAACAACGGCGTATTATGGCAAGTGAATTTGAATTGGGTTTTGCATTAGAAACCGATCTTGCAGAGGCGGATATATCAATACGTGAAGCGGATATAGAACTTTTGACGTTGAATATTGATTTACAAGAAATGGAAAAACAATTTTCTGAAATGCTTGGTTTAAATGAAATGCCGCTGTTAAAAGACAAGATAGATGTTAATTACAGCATAACTTTGCCATCGGTAGATTCCGTAAAGTCGGCTGCATTAACAAGAAATCCCGATGTTTTAACTGCACGGTTATCAATTAAACAAAAAAAAGAAGAAGCAAAACTTGCTTCGCTCTCATGGATGCCTACGTTACGCGCAAATGGAACATTCACTTTGGCCGGGAACCGTTATCCGCTTACCCGTTATAATTGGTCTGTAGGATTGAGTTTGGATTTTGCATCCCCATGGCTTTCCGGCAAGGGTGCGGTATCAACAGGGTTTGAAGGGAACCATGAGCAAAATTTTAGACTACAGGGAAGCGCGGTTCCATTTTCTTCTCCGGCTTCATCATTAGACCCCTTGTCAAAAAAAATCATGCTTACTCTGGAACAGACAAAATATAACTTAAATGTTGAACGTATAGGCAGGACTGCGGAAATGGCTGTAGAAAAATGTATATTCACCGTTAAAAAAAGAAATATCGCTATTGAAACTCTTGACCTTGCAAAACACCGTTTAAGATTATCAAACCTAAAACATGACCTTGGACAAATGACAAGCATAGATCTTATGAAAGCCCAGATTGAATATGCGCAAAAAGGAACAGAAGTTATACAAGCGGCAATTGCCGTATTAGAGGCGGAACGCGGTTTAGAAAAACTATTAGATTTACGTCCCGGTGAATTAAAATATTTTACGGACTTAAAGAAATATTGAAGGAGTAAAAAATGATTACAATAAAAGCAGTTAAGATTCATGCAATTGTACTTCTTATTTTGATGTTTACAGTTTCGTGCGTCAGCAAAAAAAATGATGTAAACGAAATAGTAAATAAGGTTGAAGGTCATATTGTGGAATCAAAAAACCTTGAAAACAAGATCGACGGTTTTGGCGCTCTCTCGTATCAAAAGAAAATAGATGTTACGGCAGTTCAAGATGCGGAAATGTATCAGCTAAATGTTAGAGAAGGCGATAATGTTAAAAAAGATCAAATCATAGCCGTTACAAAAAATCCTCATATTCTTTTGGCATTAGGGCGATCACAGAACGCATTATCACAGGCGCAGGCAGCTCTTGACCTTGCCCGTGCCAAACTATTGGAAGGCGAATTACGCGCGGAAGCTCAACTGATAAGCCTTGAAAAAGCGGATGCGGAGATGAAGCAGGCTTGGATTGCGTATAACGAGGAAGAACGAAAACAGAAGGCAAGGGAAACACTTTTTGAGGCGGGCGGCGTTAATGAAGAAGCGATTAGAGAGGCGCGTTTTAAACTAAAACAGCAATTTAATTCGCTTGAACTGGCGGAAAAGGATTTGGAAATAAAAAGAATAGGTTTTAGGGATAAAGATTTGATCGCGGCAGGAATGAAAGTACCATCCGGCATAAATGAAAAAACAAAAGCATTTGTAAGATTATCCACGGTAACTGCTCGTGCCGAGCTTGAAGCGGCAGCTGCAAACAGGGATTCCGCACAAAAAGAACTTGAATCCTCGCAGCTTGCAAATGAACAACTTATAATACGTTCACCTATTTCCGGCGTCTTGGTTGTAAAGTACTTTGAAGAAGGGGAGCGAATAAAACGTGAAGATAAAATTGTTACGATTATTGACACAGAATATTTATACGCGGTATTTCCTGTTCGTGAATCAGATGCTTTTAGAATTGAGAACGGCATGAACGCCGTAGTTGATATTGACGGAACATCATCATCGTATAACGGTATTGTTGATTTAGTATCTCCGGTGGCGGACAGCAAATCTTTTACATTCTCTGTCCGCGTCCTGCTCTCAAATAATTCAAGCGAAGGCGTTGATGAAAAAGATTCAAACTTATTCAATTTTGCTAAACCCGGAATGTTTGCACGGGTTTCAATCAACCTTGGAAATCCGCGTTCAATAATTGCATTAAAAGATGCCGCGATAATAAGCAAAAATAATGACGAAGGAATTGTATTTATTGTAAATGGTAAGACCGTTTCAGAAAGAAAAATAATATTAGGCGAATCCATCGGCGATGAATGGGAAATACTTGATGGATTAAAAGCCGGAGAGGTTGCTGTACTGCACCCCGATTCAAATTTACAGGATGGTTCATATGTTTACATTGCTGAATAAATTTCTGCCGTTATATGCTGTTATTTTTTCATTATTTTCGTGTGCATTTGCAGACCTTAGTCAAATCGGTATAACGGTAAATCCTGCCGCCTCCGGAGCAATATTAGAAGATTATAAAACTCCTGTATGGATAAATTTTGATACGGAAATGAAAAAAGTTGAAGTGGAGCAGCTTTTAAAAATAAGTTATGCCGATGGAAAAGTAGAAGGCGATATTAAATGGTCAGGTAATACAATTTATTTTACGCCTGTCGCCGATTGGATACCGGGAATATCATATATTCTTTCGTTATCCGGTACGGTTTATGCGCTTGACGGCAGGGATGCAAAAGTTTCATACATTGTTCCATTTTTTGCCGTAAAAGATTCTAAGGTTCCATTTATTACAGGTTTTACACCGAAAGACGGGGAATCTGTAGGAGTTACTCCTACAGACGGCGGAAAATTAAAACTTGTATTTTCATGTGCAATGGATAAACACAGCGTAGAAGATGCTCTTTCAATCGACGGAATAAGCAAAAAAGAATATGTATGGAACGATACGGGTACAGAACTTGAGGTATATTCAAAAGATGCGTTAAACGCATGGACGGTCTATCATTGGAGCATAAGTTCCAAAGCATTAAGCGCCGAAGGTACGCCGTTATACAAAAGTGTGTCTGCCCAGTGGACTACGGATAAAGATTTAGAAGCACCCAAGGTTAAAAAAATATATCCATTGTTAAGAATTGATGATGATGCGGAAGGTTTTTACTGGAGAAAGACCGGTTTGGAAATAGAAGATGGTCTTGGTTCATCACAGGCAATAGGCATAAGTTTTAGTAAATCAATGGATAGGAACAGTATGATCAGTTGTATGCGTTTTGAACCTTCAATATCCGGTAATGTTGAACAAATATCATCATCTGAGATTGTATTTATACCATCAAAAAATCCTGAAATAGGAACAAATTACCGTATTATTGTATCCGGCGAAGTAAAAGATGAGTATGGATTAAAAATGGCAGATGATTATTCTACCGTATTTACTGTTAATATTCCATATTTGGAAATAAAAGATATTCGCTCTTTTGGCACAGAAGAAACAGTACTGTCAGACAGTGAAATTATAAATGGAGCGGTTCATACTGTTTATATTTCAAATACTACGGGTAGACTTACAACAATAATAGAATTTTCACAGGACATAAAGAATACCGAAGCTAAATCAGATATAGTAAAAAATATACGGTTTGAACCTTTTTTTACAAACAGTCTTTCACCTGTCGCGCTTCGTTATGCGAAATGGATTTCAAGAAAACTGGAATTAGAATGGGATATACTGGAAGCCGGAACAAACATGAGTCCTCATTTTTATAAATTAACATTTCCGGGCGGCGTATCCGGTATAGACAATGGTTCCGGTTCTTATCTTAAAGAAACTCTAGTCATATTTATGGAGGCAAAAACATTATGAAAATAAAACCAGCTGTATTTTTGTTATTATTGTCTTTTGCCTGTTTTTCTTGTGATGTTCTGCGTGATAAGCCATTTGAAGTTATCGCTTGGACTCCGGGAGCAATATCTATTGAGGATGAAGGTAATATAACTGTCTCGCTTACATTCTCGATTGCGCCTGAATATTCAAGCATCGAAAGTTCGTTTTCCCTTACGGAAGACGGCTATCCTTTAAAGGGACGTTTTATATGGCAGGATAGAAATTGTGTTTTTCAGCCCGCCGCTCCGTTAAAAGCAAACAAAGATTATATTATTACACTGGGAACAGAAGCTCAAACCGAAAGGGGGCTGTCGTTAGAGAATAAGTTTGAAGGACGTTTTTCAACAAGAATAAATAATAACCGTCCAATAATTAAATCAATAGAACCGGGTAATGAAAGCATAATACTTGATAATTGGCAAGAAATTAAATTTGAATTTAATGAGGTTGTTCTAAAAAGTTCCTGCGAGAATGATATTTTATTTTCACCATCAATGAACGGTTCATGGCAGCTTCTGAATGGTGGAAAAACAGCATTGTTTATTCCAAAAGAAAAGTGGATAAACAACGAGACCTATAAAATAACGGTGCTGTCAACATTTAAAAGCAGTATAGAAAATCAAATAGGAAAAAATTTTGTAAGCCGTTTTACTGTTCTTGATGATAAAATTCCTGCGGAGATCAGCGCCGTTTATGCTTTTAATGACGATAACGAAACTTTGCTGCTTCCTTATGACAGCGATACCGGAGATATAAATAGTTTAATATACGAGAATTCATTGTTTGATAATTTATGCCGTTTAAAACTTTTGTTTACAAAAGAAGTTGATGTAAGCGGAATTCAAAATTATATTACAATAGAACCTTCATTAAAATTTCATATTGATAACCTGCCGG
>BNVA01000097.1 GCA_025997755.1 Spirochaetia bacterium
ATGTACTGGTATTATGGTCAACAGGATGTAAAATCGGCAAATTTCTTAAAAAAAGAACCGAATATTTACGTTACCTACGTTACAAACTTTTCTTGCGCGCCCGATTCGTTCATTTTGCACTATTTAAAGTGGGCTATGGGTCAAAAACCATTCCTTATCCTTGAGCTTGATTCACATTCGGCGGATGCCGGTGTGGACACCCGCGTCGAGGCATTTTTGGATATAATCGACGGTTTCCGTGCCAAAAAAGACGAGGTTGAAGCGGAGCGCTACAGTAACGGATGGCGTTTCGTGCAGGAAGACCTTACGCTGTTCAACGACAGGACCGGCGAAAAAAAAGAGATTCGCGGCAATAAACGCATAAAGCTGCTATTGTCGAACATGGGGGCAATCTCGACGGAGTATATGGCGGCGTCTATTCGCAGCCTTGATATAAATGCCGAAGCCCTGCCTGTGGCGACCGCAAAAACGGTGCAGGTGGCGCGCGCTCATGCTTCCGGCAAGGAATGTGTTCCCAGTCATCTGGTTTTAGGCAGCGTTTTGCAGTACATTGCAAGCGATAAATACCGTAAAGATGAACTTTACATCGTTTTTGTGCCGATAACGACGGGTCCCTGCCGCACCGGACAGTATTTTGTCTACTACGAAAACCTTTTCCGCGATTTGCACCTAGAAAACGTGGTTGTTTTTATACTTTCCGCCGATAATTCTTACTCGGAACTGGGACCGAACTTTGCAAAAGAGATGTGGAAGGGCTTAGTAATAGCCGATTACCTTAAAGATATACAGAATGCCCTGCTCTGCTGCGCGGAAAATCCCCAAAAAGCCCTTATTGAGTATGAAAAAGCATGGCAGCCCGTTATGTATGCGGTTGAACACAATCCCCGTCGCGTCTGGAAGGAGCTGCGGAAAGTCGCGGCTACGGTAAAAAAAATCCCGCTAAAACGTAAATTGGCGGACTGCCCCCGCGTCCTTGTTGTGGGCGAAATTTACGTTAGGCGCGACGATTTTGCCGTAGGCGAGCTTACCGAGTTGTTGAGCGAGCGCGGTATAGCCGTGAAGGTTTCGGGCATAGCCGAGTGGATACACTACCTTGACTTTGTCCGTGAGTATTCATTAAAAAAACTGATACGCCTGCGAAAACCGGGCAACCGCTCAAAACTCTTTGTCCTGCACATAGAAGAATGGTGGAAACATTCTGTCGAAAAAAGGACACTCGGCATTTTGCGCGGAACAGGGCTTATCCCAAAAACACCGCACGATATGCGCCTTATAATGGCTAACTGCCAGAAACATTTTGTAAACCTTGAACTAAACTCCGAGATCGCCGTTTCTTCCGGCGTCGCGGCAACGGCAATGCAGCACGGCTACTCCGGCATAGTAAACATATCGCCCTTCGCCTGCCTTATCGGACGTGTAATTGAAGGACTCTACACCCCTTGGGCGCGTGAACGTAACTACCCCATGCTGTCTGTCGAGGTTGACGGCAACCTCCTGCCGCCTAACATCATCAACAAGCTCAATATATTCATGGTGAACGTCCTCCGCTTCAAATCCAGCGGCGACATCTCAGGATTAATTGACAACGCGGCAGAAAATAAGGGAGCGTAGTAAAGGCGGCTGTAAAAATGAAGGGAAACGTTTTGACGAAGTATATGGCGATTTCCTCGAATCAAAAACGTACGCTGCCCTGCAGCGTTCCTTCATTTTTTTATGTTAAATAGTTTTTGAAACAGATCGTCGATATCCTTGCACCGCTTGAATTTACTTTTGGGTATATTCCTGTGATTCGGTTTTTCTTTTTTTCCGTTTTTATCTTTAGGAATTCTGTATTCTTCCGGTGTAAAGGCATTGTAAGGGCGTCCCAACACGGCAATTACCGGGCGTCCTGCGGATCTTGCCTCAGCCAGCGCCTCAGTTCCAAGTTTTTTACAGGCGTCGAAGTAGGCATTTTGCTTTGCAAGCGCTGTTTTAAAGGCTTTTTCCGTCTTATCCGCACTTATTCCAAGCTGCGCAGTCATCGTACAGAAAAGTTCAAGCGCCTTTTCCTCGCCGAATTTAAAACTAACCACAAGCGGCAGCCACTTATTTTTATCGACATCGGGAAAAGCCTTTTCGATGTAGTATGGCAGAGCCTGCGTTATAGGGCAAAAGTTCGCGTGTACATCGTTTTCATAACTCGGCATATCCCGAAAATGGGGTAATAAAACGTAGTCCGCCCCCTTGTTAAGGCAGTCCTGTACCGCACCGTGGGCAATTTCCGCCGGAAAGCAGTAAGTTGACTCGGCGCGCGCCACCCCTTCATGCGAGACTTCCGTGGAAAGAAAAGTTTTTATACCAAGCTCGTGAAAAAACCACGAATACAGCGGGTAGAGGGTGTGAACGCTAAAAGCGCGGGGTATACCTACCACTATCGAGTTTAGATTACGGGGTTCGGGGGCGGCAGCCCCTGAAGAGGGGGGCAGCGAAGTACCCGCTTGCGGGGACGCAGTGAGGGGGGAGACTTCCCCCACAGGAGCCGCATATTCCTCAAAAAGTAACTGCTGCCGTTTCGATACATAATCAAACACAGGCACATCTTTTACAGATTTTCTCATGTTTGTGTATTTATTGCAGCGTCCGCCGAACATATACTTGTTACCGCCCACATTGAGCGCCTGAATGGGGCAGAGGTTTTCACAAGCCTTGCAGGTGAATATGCTTTCGTAGACGATCTCTCGATTCAACAGGTCGTCGATTACCGCCGGTTTTTCGTCAAGAAGTCTGTCGGCGTGTTTACGTTTTGCAAGCAGGGCAACGCCGAAACAGCCCATTAGTTCCGGCGACGGCGGCACGAGTATTTCTTTATCCAGCATCATGGCGAAGGCTAGGGGGACGCCCGGATTTTTTGCGACGCCTCCCTGCAAAAATATTTTGCCGCCTATGGTGCGGTTGCCTACGACGCGGTTTAGGTAATTTGCAACTATGGAGCCTATGATACCTGCCGTGATGTTTTCTTTGGACGCGCCCTGTTGTACCGCCTTGCGTATGTCGGAATTGATAAAAGCCGAACAATGCTCGCCGAATTTGAGCGGACTATCCGCGCCCAGTGCGATTGGTCCTATGTCCTTGGCATCTTTTATCGAAAGGTCGCCCGATGCGCTTTCCTCCAAAAATGAGCCGGTACCGGCGGAACAGGCTTCGTTCATCGCATAATCTATGGGTACGCCGTTTTTTAACAGCACGTACTTCGCATCCTGCCCGCCGATTTCAAAAATTGTTTCTACTTCTTTGTCAAAGTAGGTGGTGCCGACGCTGTGGGCTATTATCTCGTTGTATACGCCCGGGGTTTCCAAAAACACGCCCAAAATCTCTCTTGACGATCCTGTTGTGGAGACCAGCGCTATATCGAGTTTTTTGCCTCCGGTGTCGGCGATAACTTTTTCCTGCACTATACGCAAACATTCTTTTAACGCCTTTACCGGATCGCCGTGTGTCCGTCCGTAATGCGATGCGGCAATTTCGTCGGTTTCAAGGTCTACAAGGCATATCTTTGTTGTGGTGGAGCCGCCGTCTACACCAAGTGCATAACGTCTGTCCGCGCGGACTTTTACTTCGGCGCTTTCAAAGAATTTAACCTTATTCTGCCAATCACGCAGTGGTTTTAACGTGGTAAAGCGTACCGCGCTTGATTTTAGGAGCTTGCTAGAGGCGGGTAGTGGGCTTCCCGACTTTTCCGCTATGGCGGCAGCTCCGAAAGCCTCGAAAACAGCGGCACAGTCCGGTATGATAAACTCGATTTGAGGAGCTTTTTCCCTGATAAAGCGGGTAATGTGCTTGTTAAGCGTGATTCCGCCTGTTAAAACCACCCGCCCTTTGGTAACTTTTGCCCGTTTTAGAAAATCTATCACTTTTACAGCCATAACATCGGATAATGAGAGGACAATATCGTCCTTAGTCGCCTCCCGCTTGTTCAAGCGGTGGGTGCAGTCGCTTTTCATAAAAACGGAACAACGTGTAGAAAGCGGGTAGACTTTTGCGCTGCCGCTTACCTTATTGATGTCCGAAAGTGTCATATCCATACGGGCAAGCTGTTGTTTTAAGAATTCGCCTGTGCCCGATGCGCATTTGTTACCCGAAAAATTGTTGATGATCTTTCCCGTGCCATCCAGTGAATAGACAATGAGGTCTTCGCCGCCCATGCTGACAACGGCATCCGGCGCGTTTCCGTCTAATTTGAGCGCCTGTAACGCCGCTTCTACGCATAACGGCTCCAAAGTCGCCGCCGTGTTGAACATAAAGCGCCCCTCGTTGCCTGTAACAAGGGTGCTTATCCCCTGTGGAATCTTTCCGTCTACCAGTAGACGTTGTACAGCCCCCGAAAAATCCCCTTCGTGGGGAACCGCGCTGCTCCAACTAATGCTGCCGTTTTCGATTAAAACCATTTTTAAGCTGGTTGAGCCAATATTTATTCCTAGTGTTTGCATAATAGTTGAATTGTAACAGCGCTTAATTTGTTGTGCAATTACGCCCTTAGCTTTGCAAGAGCCGTTTTTTTGTTTTCCGCACGCATTAGCGTTTCACCTATCAGGACGGCATCAACGTTATGCGATGCAAGCAGGCGCACATCTTCCACCGTTTGGATTCCGCTTTCAGAAACGGCAATTTTACCGCTGGGAATTAAGGTACGCAGGCGGCAGGTTGTTTTTATATCCACATTAAATGTTTGCAGGTTACGGTTGTTGATCCCTATGACCTGTGCGCCTGCGTCTAACGCAAATTTTATTTCAGTTTCATTGTGAGTTTCGACTAACGCGCTCATGCCAAGCTCATTTGCAGCTGCTATATGATCCTTTAATTTTTCTTTTGTATGAACGTCGTATAACGCGGCGATCAACAGAACGGCGGATGCGCCTAGGATTTTTGCTTCGTATATTTGATATGAGTCGAGTACAAAATCTTTCCGTAGAACCGGAATATGAACGGCGGCGGCAATCTCTTTAAGATAAACATTACTTCCTAAAAAAAAATCCGGCTCCGTTAAAACGGAAATTGCCTGCGCTCCCGCGTCCTCGTATTCTTTTGCGATAGAAATATAATTAAATTCTTTTGATATAAGCCCCTTCGACGGGGAAGCCTTTTTTACCTCGCAGATAAACGAAAGTTCATCTTTCGAGAGCGCCTTTTTAAAATCATTGCTTAAGTTTTTTTCATTGACACCGGCGTTAGCCGCAAGTTCTAACGCAGCGCTTTCAACAGCGTTATACGCAATCTTTTGTTTTGCCTCATCAATACGCACCCTCCGCTTTGCGGCAATCTTATCTAAAATCATGCTATTGCTTCTTGCTGCCGCTAATAAATTTTTCAAGCTGCACCTTTGCCTTACCGCTGTCTATAGTTTCCGCCGCGATCTTTATGCCTTCCGTTATCGGGATTTCCGGTTTTGCTATATAGATGGCTGCCGCCGAATTCAACAGAACCGCATCCCGTTTAGGTCCTTTTGCGCCGTTTAGGATGTCCAGCGTTATTTTTGCATTTTCCGCAGGGCTTCCCCCTACAAGCTCCTCTTTTTTACAGCGGGCAAAACCGAATTGTTCCGGGCTTATGGTATACGACGTAAAGCTGCCGTTACGCACTTCGCAGACTGAAGTAGGCGCGCTAAGTGAAATTTCATCAAGACCGTCCTGCCCAAAGACAACCAGCGCCGACTTTACATCCAGATTCGACAAAACCTGAGCCATGGGTTTAACAAGTTCTTCTTCGTAGACACCCAAAAGTTGAAGGTTTGCGCCGGCAGGGTTTGCAAGAGGTCCAAGTATGTTAAAAATTGTACGTATCCCTAATTCTTTTCTTACCGGCGCTACATACTTCATAGAAATATGGTAATTTTGCGCAAAGAGAAAACAGATACCGATACTTTTTAACAGCTCAAGGCTTTTTTCCGGCGGAACGCTTATGTTTACCCCCAGAGCTTCAAGAACATCGGCAGCGCCGGATTTACTGGAAGCGGCGCGGTTACCATGCTTGGCAACGGGAATTCCGGCAGCGGAAATAACAATAGATGAGGTTGTTGAAATGTTGAATGAGTTTGAGCGGTCGCCGCCCGTGCCTACAATCTCTAACACATCAAAGGGAAGCCCTGAGGCATCGTGTAGTATACGCACACAATGTTTACGCATACCTGCGGCGGACGCCGTTATCTCGTCGATAGTCTCGCCCTTAACCGACATAGCGGTAAGAAATGCCGCCATCTGAATATCTGATGCCATGCCGCCCATGATCTCATCCATAACGGCTTCCGCAGTTTCGTAGCTTAAGTTTTTGCGTGATGCCGCCTGTAAAATTGCTTCTTTGATCATAAAATCTCCTAATTCTATGTTTCTTTATATAGAAACGAATAGGTATTGTCAAGGGGGCAAAAAAAGAAAAAGGCTAAGTACCATCCCTTAGGGAATAGTACCTAGCCTTCTTTATCGTAAGCCTTTATCTATTTTCTAATCGGGAATATACGTTATAACCACCTTGCCGTTGCCTGTGTTTAGTCCGGCTGTTGTTACGCCGCCTGTAAATGTTAAACCCGTAAATTCCGGTGCAGTGGACATCATGGCTGAATGGCCGGGTGTTTCCAGTAAGCCTTTGACGTAGCCTGAACCGCCGGAGCCTGCACCCCAGTTATATTGTGCATTTATTTGCGGCGCGCCTCTGCCGCCATAGTAACCGCCGCCGCCTGCGCCGCGTCCTCCTGTAGCATTGCCATTGGCTGTGCCATCGCCGCCATCCGTGCCTTTGCCGAAATCGCCGCCGTCATTCTGGGTCGCGCCTTCCATCTGTTGATAGCCGCCGGTACTGGCCCCGCCATTTATTCCGCCGCCTTCACCGCTAGAACCGCCACCGGGACCTAGTCCGCCGCCGCCGCCGGCAACGATGATGCGGGATTTTAGACCGTCTGGATTATCCCAAGCGCCGCCTACTACACGGACATCGGAAGCGCCGCCGCCGCCGCCGCCGCCCCTCCAGACAGTACGACTCATAAAGGAACCATTACCGCCCTTACCGCCGCCATTGTATCCGCCCGAACCGCCTGTACCGTTACCTATATCTCCTCCGGCACCGCCTTGAGCACCGACATAGACATAAAGCGTTCCTCCTGCATTTAGGGTAATAGTCCCCGCAGAATAGCCGCCTAAAGCGCCGGAGTTGATGAAACCGCCATTAGCTAGTTCGCCGCCGCCCTGCGCTCCCCACGCTTCAATTTTGTAGGTGCCGGTTGCGGGAACCGTAAAAGTCTGGACTGCGCCTGTATTATGACCAAAAGCATATTCAGCGCCGCCTGCAACGCTCCATTTGGCATAAAGCGTGGTATCGCCGGTTATTTCTGTTGTGTTGTAGAACCTGCTGCCGCCTTCAGGGTTATCCACCCAGTAGCTAAAGGTGTAATTTGTTGAATTGGCGGTTGCAGTTCCCGCAATAGGTGGAAGCTGTTGACCCACTCCTATCAAACCGCTTCGGGCAACGGTAGGGGCGTCAAGACCTGTAAGCGGTGAAGGTAAAATGGCTGCATCGCCTATGCCGTTGCTGTTAAACGTAATTGTGTATTGTCTAGGCGACCATTGCTGGTAGATA
>BNVA01000098.1 GCA_025997755.1 Spirochaetia bacterium
GCACGCCTTTGCGGGAATTCGCCTAACGGTTGGCGCGTTAATTTTAAGCACCGTTATTAAACTTATAAAATCGTTTTTTCAAAAAGACAGAGCTTTTTATAAAAACCTTATAGCCTCAATTATCTGCATAGCCGCTTTTCTGCTTTCGTTTATATACAAAACAAATCCGGCCTTTATCGTAATCGCCGCAGGACTTACCGGCTTCCTATTTTTTAAAACCAAGAAATTATAGAAAAAACACCGGCGCGGTTGTTAGATTTGAACGGCGCGGGAGCGTATTTTGTTTGAAAGGCTTAACGCCGATTTTTCTGCGGCATCCCGTAATACAGGCGTGTTATAACAAAAGAATAATTCTACATTTTGCGCAGGTGATTTTTTCGACAAAAAGCGTGTAAGAGCATCGGATTTTAAGTTATCAAAACGCGGCAGAGCCAGAACAAGAATATCATGCCTATCCGTAATTCTTGTATTAAGCTCCGGCAGATTAAAAAAACTGTCCGGCGGCAGCGCGTATGGACGGGCAAGTATTTCGGAAAATCCGGTGCTTATAGTTGTGTTTGTAATATGAAGTTTTGATCCTGTCCAGCCTAGTATAGTTTCTATTGCCCGCTTTGTATTTTCTAACGTTACGGCAAGGGCTGCGCGGCACAATGAATCCACGGCATCCTGCGCGGCAGTATCGGAGGGAAAGAGGCGCGGACAAACTTCCGTGTCAATAAAAAGCACAAGCTGTGAGTGAGGAGGCGGTTCATTTTCTTCATCGCGTACAAAAAGCTCCCCCGCGTGAGAGTACAATTTCCAATTTATACGGCGCGGATCATCGCCCGGCATATATGGACGGATGGCGTTTAACTCATCTGTTTTGATGATTTTATTTTCGCCCCGATGTTCAGCGCCGCCGGATAATTGATATGTAAACGGTACTTCGCCCGAAGGAGAGGCAAGAACTAAGAGGCGCTCACCCTCACTCTGCGGTACTTTTAACGCGAATGAAAAAAAACCGAATATATCCGCAATTAAAATTTCATCGTTTGCGCCGTAATACGCGCCGCGCCTGTCAACGTTAAATTCCGCATCTCTTGTTTTAAAAAAATCTTTTTCAAAAACAAAAAATATTTCTTTTCTGTCTTTTGTACAAAGTTTTAATCTGTAACGAATAAGTACCGCCGGCAGAGAAAAAAAATATTTCTTTTCGTCTAACACAAGGCAGCCCTTATTACCTTCTGTTACTTTATCATTTAAGATACGCGATTTTAGATTAAATGCTCTTTTTTTATGGACAAGAGCTAAAATTAAAATCATAACAAAACAGTAAGTCAGGCATAAAAAAAATAAAGCTCCCATAAGAAGCAGCACAACTTCACGGCGGATAACCCCAAGGCTTAAACTTATTGCGCATAACAGCAGCAGAAAAAATCCTAAGTTATGCAGCTTAAACGCATTTGTTTTGTCAGTATCTTTTTTTTTCATTTAAACAATTTTTATATTATCCAGCCGTGCAAGCGCGATTGTCCGGATAATTTTTGCAGACTCGGCACGGTTATCTCTTAATTTAATGCGGTGCGACAGAACAGGCACGGCTAGAGATGCAATATCTTCTCCGCTTACAAAATCGCGTCCGCGCACGAAAGCATAAGCCTTTACAGCCGCAAGAAAATGTAAGCCCGCCCTGGGAGAGCAGCCAAGTAAGAAAGCCTTATGGGTTCTCGTTTCGCGTACAATGTCGGCTATCGCTTCTTTTAGATCGTTATGACAAAACACACCGGCAGCCGCTTTTTGCAAATTTAAAAATTCAGGCACGGAGATTACCGGTTTAAGCTCATTTAGAATTGTTTCGGATGGATTGTCGTTTAATATTGCAAGCTCCGCCTCGCGGTCGGGATAACCCAGCGACAGACGCAGCATAAAACGATCAATCTGCGCCGCAGGCAGAGGAAAAGTCCCCTCGCTCTCAATGGGATTTTGCGTTGCGATAACAAAAAAAGGTTCGGGCGGCTTATGAGTGTTCTGTCCTATTGTTACCTGTTTTTCCGCCATAACCTCAAGCAAGGCGGACTGCACCTTTGGAGTTGTCCTGTTGATTTCGTCGGCAAGTACAATGTTTGCAAGTACGGGACCCGGCACAAAATGAAAATTCTGCGTCTGCGGATCAAAAACATCGACGCCTGTAATGTCGTATGGCAAAAGGTCGGGCGTAAATTGTATGCGTTTGAAAAGCAGTTTGCCGTCCGAACCCGCTCTGTCCCCTATTAAAGCTGCAAAAGTTTTTGCAACTGTTGTCTTGCCCAAGCCGGGGTTATCTTCAAGAAGTATATGCCCGCCCGCCAAAAGACAGGCGCAGGTCAGTTCAAGAAAATCACGTTTACCTTTAATTACCTTTTCCGCTCCGTCAATAAATGCTTTTAGCTCATCTTCATTCATACGCCTATGTTTATAACATTTTTAAGGCTACAATGTTTAGGGGGCTTGAAAAATGAATTTGCTGTTGATCTATTTTGAATATTTTAAGACGGGACTTTTTGCGATAGGCGGCGGACTTGCCTCTCTGCCGTTTTTATATCAAATTGCGGAAAAATATCAATGGTTTTTTAGCTATCAAATTCCCGATATGCTTGCGGTCGCGCAGCTTATCCCGGGTGCGATTGGAGTTAATCTTGCGGCTTACATCGGCAGGCAGGGCGGCGGAATTGCAGGGGCTTTTTTAGCCGCACTGGGCTATGTAACCGCTCCGGTTATAATTATTTGCATTATCGCGAATATGTACAAACAATTTAAAGAAAACACCGTGGTTAAAGCGGTTTTTTCCGGTATGAGTCCCGCTGCCGCAGGGCTGCTTGCCGCCGCAGGTTCAAGCGTTATGCTCCCTTTTATTTACAATGAAAAAGCAGCGGATATTTTGCACGCTGTCAATGTTAAATATGCCGTTATACTGCTGATTTTTTATATCCTTATGACTAAGACAAAAAAAGCACCGTTTCTATTTATCGTGTTAGGAGCAATAACAGGGATTGTGTTTAAGCTATAAAACAGCGCCGCAGTTTGTAAAATGAAAATTGCCGCTCGAAACGCCCCCATAGGCAAGCGCTGATTTTACTGCTAATATTAGGGTGTTGGGGGCGGGTTATCCAACCCTCAATGTAACCAATATTAAAAAGGTTTGTTATAGTTATGGAGATGAACGATGGAATGCCGACTGCAGAATTCCGAAAATTATATGATGATGTGTTTCCCGTTCTTTTCCGTATTGCGTATAGGATAGCCAGAACAGAAGATGCTGCGGAGGATCTCTGTCAGGAAGCCTTTTTTAAGCTGTACGAAAAAAAGATGGCATTTCCATCGCCGGATGAGGCTAAATACTGGCTTATAAGGGTGGTAAAAAACGCTTCGTTGAACTATGCAAAGCGCAAAGACAGGGAGCGTGAGGTTTACCAAAAGGCGTTCCGCGAGGATCAGCGTGTTGAGGAAAGCGGCGAAGAGCATCTTATAAAAAAAGAAACTAAGGAAGAGGTAGCGGCGGCGCTTACAAAAATTCCTGAGAATTTGAGGGCGGTTTTGATTTTAAAAGAATACGGCGAGATGAATTATAAAGAAATCGGAGATACTCTGGGTATATCCGAGGGCAATGTTAAAGTTAGAGTTTTTAGAGCCAGAGAACGTTTGAGCGCGGTTTTAGCGAAGCCGGACAAGCGCTCTAAAGAAGGGGAGAAAAATGTGTCCTGAAAAACAAATGCTTTCCGTTTATTTTGACGGGGAGATGCCATCGCCTTGGAAAGAAAAAATGGAAGCTCATATTGAGTCCTGCGATGAATGTAAAGAACAGGTGCGGCAGTACGAAAGTTTAGACGCGCTTTTTTATCCCGACGGCAGCGAGGAAGCCCTTATGGAAGCGGCTAAAGAGCGGGTTTGGCGTAAGTTAGCCGAGCGGGAAGAAAAGAAAAATGTGGTTGATTTTGCGTCAAGACGAAGCCGTATTCTTTCGCGTTCCGTAACGGTACCGTTCCCCTTTGTCGCGGCGGCAGCGGCGGCTCTAATTGTGCTGGTTTTCTCTTTAATTTTGGTGCAGCGCACCCCTAGGTCCGGCACGGCGGATATTCCTGTGATTGCTGCGGAAACCAGAACGGGCGGCGGGTTTATTGTTCCCAGCGGTTTTAGCATAAACGAGCCTGAAGAGCCTTCTGTTTCTAATATGAGTGATGTGCTGCGTTATCTTGAGAACGATGATTCAAGTGATATTGTTATTATAAAATTGCCGGAAAGAAAGAGTTTTAGCCGCAGCGGTGATCCTATAATGATCAACACAGCCAATTATTCTGAGGGAACAAGCCGTTAATGAAAAATAATTACCGCGTTATGCGAATTTTTATTGCCATATCTTGTTTGGTTTTATCAAACGCTCTGTGGGCGCAGGACGAACCGGCTGAGCCTGTCCCTACCGGAACAAGACGCCTGCCTCGTCAAATTACACCTGATCGAGGGTTTAATGGAAATAGAATTAGTTTACATCTTATTACCCGCGTTTTGGATGAGGGAAAGAAAGAGGTTTGGAATTCGGACAGCGAAAAACTCACGATACCCGGCCGTCCGGTAGGATTGACGATTGTCGGAGATAACGTGATTGTTGTCGTGCAGTTTACGCCTTACCCGCGCAGAAACGGCAAAGGCACTCTTGTCGCGCAGGGGCAGATATGGGTTGATGATCCTAAAACCGGCGTTCAATATAAAACAACTATGCAGACAGTTCCGTTAGATTACGGTGAGCGTATTTTCTTTTTTCCGCTTGGTTCGGATGAATCCAGCGACAGCCCTCATATAGAAATACAACTGGAAATGTCCCGTTATAAAGCATCCGATCCCAAGTAGGCGAGCGCCGCCATCTTAGTAAACGAACCTGCGCCTTCACGTCTGAACGATCCTAACCGTGTGTCGGTAAACGTGCAATTTTTGCAATACCGTATGTTACGTATTCCGTCTTTTGCAAGTATATGAGCGTTAGCTGCCTGCATATCAATATACCAATCAAAATCACCGTCTTCCCTTTGCGTCTTTTTTATAACTTCGCCTAACGGGTACGAAAAATCCGAATTGCCGAATTCATTTTCAAAAACAAGGGCGCGCCCGGAATCAACCTTGTAACAGCAGGCTCTTATACAAGGACCAAGAATGGCGGCGACATCTTCTGCCTGTGTTCCGAATTTTTCATTCATCAAAGATATTGCGTTATGTGCAATACCTGTTCCCTTCCATCCTGAATGAAGCACGGAAAATACGCCTTGCGCGGTATCAAATAAAAAAACAGGAAGACAATCGGCAACGGTTACCGAGAGTGCCGACGATTTATCATTGGTAATAAGCCCGTCAGCCTCTCCCGCAAAATATGCGCAGTTTTTATCAACAACAACAACGGAACGTGAATGTATCTGTTTGCAGGCAAATATTTTTTTATCTGTAATATTTTTGTGTTTAAAGAATTGTGTGCGGTTAGGGTTTTCTATCTCGCTGTTAAAGCCCATATCACCGGCTTTTACCGCCGATATAATACATTCCGCGCCGTCAACGGGCTTTCCGTCAAAAACAAAGTTAAAGGCGGCAAAATCATCTTTAAAAACCAGTTCAAAGGGGTATAGTTCAACAGTCATAATTATCAACCGTGATCATCAATTGTCCATTGCTTCTACGGCTTTTATCTCTTCCATAAGCTGAATAATAGCTTTAAGTTTTTCTAAACCGGCGTTTAGCCCATCCATAAAAACCGTGCCTTTGCCGGCAATGGCAGTAAGATTTGTCAAACCATCGTATTTACCGCCGTCAATAGGGGTTACAAGTCCGGTAAGAATACTATTCATTGCTATAAGTGATGAAACCGCTTCGTCTATTATAGTTTTAACAGTTGTGGTTATTTCTTCCTGTATCATTTGAAATTTTCTTTTACGAACAGTTAGAGATTGTACATCCTGAATTATTTGACCCCAGCGCTTACCCCAATCGCCGCCGGTGGAAATATTATCCATAAGATTTTTTATTGTATCATCAAGTTTTATCAAAACATTATATGCTTCCGTAAACTCAGTTCTATTTTCTGCCTTAACAAATTCACCATTGATCAAAATAGGACGCAGTACAATATTTATCTCCGGCATAAAAATCAGCTTATGAAAAATTAACAAAGATGTAACAGCCTTATATCCGTTAATCGGTATGCCGTCATCATCATAATCAACCTTAACATTATTAAAAGGCATTAAAACATAATCATTAAATAACTGTTTTGATAGTTTCTCAATTTGCGACATACGGCGGTCTTTTATAAATTCGTTAAATTGAATTGTTACATTTTTAATCCATGCTTCGCGGTATTTTGTGTACCAATCCTCTCCGCCGGAAAGCTCTGTGGGAAGATAACTCATATCCCGTATGGCGCACCGTAGAATTCTAACTATAGGAACACGGCGGTTAAAAGTGCGTATAACGTCTATTGCTTTTTCTGCCCGCGATGTAAACTTCTGCATCTCCGTATCTTCGTCAAACCCTTCTTCGTTCTCATGCTCCTGCATGATAAAAACAAACATTGAGCTTAACAATGTAATGGACGGCGTATTTTTTAAAGAATATAAAATATTGTTAAGTTGTACGAGTTGAGCTTTTACAACCCCTACGGGGCATATAGGGGTTATATCCTGCTTCCTCTGATTAAAAGAAAGAATAAAACGATCAAATAAAAATGATGATAATTGTTTAAGACAAAGAAGTGAACGGGTGTTTTGATACATTACATTCCGCTGTTCAATGGAAATTTCCTCAAGCTGTTTTTCAATAAAGTTAAGCGCCATTCTTGTTATTTTTGAGTATGACAATTCCGGGTGTTCTTGAGCGAAAATAGAAGGGTCGGTACCCTCAACAAGGGCTTTATGTATAGACTTCATCTCTATTGAACCTAAAAAAATAAAGAATGCTCCCGCGTCGCGGTTTACGCTTGAATCCAATGCGGTGTAAAAAAAACGTGCGGCGTCTTTTAATTTTTTTAACTCATTTTGAAAATCCTGTTTTAGTACGCACTGTTGATAGTCATACATACCCGGATATTGAAGTTCCAAACTGCGTCCGGCTTCCGCTACAATGGCATTTACAAAAACGTCCATAGAAGACCTATTTGTAAAAAATCCTAAGATAAGATACAAAAATTTACGGTACCAAGGGAGCCTTGCATATTGAATGTTGCTGTTCTCACCTGCCGCAGGCGAATCTTGTTCATCGTGAAGCGGATGTTCCGACAAAGCGGTGTTCGCACGAATCTTTTCAAGCAGCTTATACTTATCCTCCTGCGCTAAACCGGATGTAAGCCGCTCAAAATTGGATTTTCCCGCAATTTCAGACATATATTGGAAATATAATACATTGAATTTTTATAATTTATCAATAGCGCATCGCGTGGCTCGCTATACAAGGCAATAAAAAAAAATTACAATTTTACAATGCAGGGAGTTTTAATAGCCGGTAACAGAAGCGCTGTTTTTAACGCGCTTGCAAACGAAAGTGAAAAACGCGGGAATAAAATATTTCAGGCGCTTATACCCGATTCGGGCGGCGCAAGTCCCAATCTA
>BNVA01000099.1 GCA_025997755.1 Spirochaetia bacterium
GCGGTTCTGCACTGCTATTCGGAAAATGCTGAGTATGCAAAGAAAGCGCTGGATTTAAACCTGTATTTTTCGTTTGCGGGAAACCTTACCTACCGCAACGCCAGAAATCTACACGAAACCATTGCCGCGCAGCCTTCTTGTAAAAAACTATACAAGCCTCTATCTTGAAACCGAAGAAGTAAAACAATGGCTTGCCGATAATTTTTGATTAAAAATTTTTTCTTGACGGGCGGCAAATTGAATGTTATACTCACTTTTCCGGTTGGGAAGGTTGTTTGTTAAACAACTCGTAAATTTATTTTTGGACAAAAATCATGCAGTTTTTTGATACTCATGCCCACATTGGGCTTATTTATGACGATCCGGTTGAACAACTCTTTGTTACACAAGAAGCAAGGCAGGCTTCTGTCGCCAGAATTGTATCCATTTGCAACAGTTTACATGATTTTGTAAAAGTATACGACAATCTAAAGTCGGCTACGAATGTCTATCATGCCGTAGGCGTTTCTCCGTCCGAGGTTCAAAATCCAGGGAAGAACTGGCTTCAAACCGTAGAGCATAGCCTTAAACTGCCTCGTGTTGTGGCTCTTGGAGAAATAGGGCTTGATTATTACCATAAATTCGGCGACAAAAAATCACAGATAGAGCTTTTTATAACACAGCTTGACCTTGCGGCAAAATTAGACTTTCCGGTAATAGTGCATAACCGGGATGCGGGTCACGATGTGCTTGATATTCTCAATGACCGGCTGCCTCCTAAAGGCGCGGTTCTGCACTGCTATTCGGAAAATGCTGAGTATGCAAAGA
Source organism: Spirochaetia bacterium (assembly GCA_025997755.1). The sequence continues at coordinate 808 of BNVA01000099.1, forward strand.
AAGCGCTGGATTTAAACCTGTATTTTTCGTTTGCGGGAAACCTTACCTACCGCAACGCCAGAAATCTACACGAAACCATTGCCGTAGTACCTTTGGATCGTATTTTGATCGAATCGGAAAGTCCTTTTATGGTTCCGGCAGAACACCGGGGAAAACGTAATATGCCTAAGTACCTGCCGCTGACGGCGCACTGCCTTGCAGGTATGCTTGATTTGGATATTGAGGAGGTTGCCGAAACTCTCTGGAATAGCTCAAACAAATTTTTCGGTCTGCCTAATGAATGAGCCTGTATCATCCGGTAAAAATAGGCTCCCTTGAACTATCCGGTAATCTTTTCTTAGCTCCGGTAGCCGGCTGGACGGATCGTGCCTATCGTTCAATTTGTTTAGGACTTGGTGCGGATTTTTGCTTTACCGAACTTGTTTCATCGGAAGCTATATGTAGAAATAACGCCAAAACAGAACCTCTAATACGCCGGGGAAAAAATGAAACCAGCTATGCCGTACAGCTTTTCGGCGCGGATCCCGAAGTAATGCGCAAAGCCGCATCATTCCTTGAACCTTATCATCCTGACGTAATTGATTTAAACGCAGGCTGTCCCGTGCCTAAAGTAACAAAAACCGGTGCCGGTTCGGCGCTTATGAAAAACCCTATCTTACTTGGAAAAATAGTACACGCCCTTGTTTCCGTCTCAAATGAAAGACTAAACGGCGCTCCTGTTACCGTCAAAATGCGCTCAGGCTGGGATAACGGTTCTATAAACTATACCGAATGTGCCCGTGCCGCTATTGATGAAGGCGCTGCAATGATCAGCCTGCATCCGCGCACAAGAGCGCAGGTTTACTCAGGGAAAAGTAACTGGGATTATATTTGCGACCTTGCCTCCCGTGTTGATATTCCTGTAACAGGTTCGGGTGATCTATTTACCGCTACCGATGCAAAACGTATGCTATCCGAAACAGGCTGTGCGGCAGTTATGTTTGCACGAGGCGCTATGGGCAATCCTTTCATTTTCCGCGAAACCCGCAGCTTACTTTTAGGCGGTTGTGAAGAGCTTAAAGATACGAACACATTCGCAAAAGAAAAAATAGAAATCGGATTTCGTCATCTTGATCTGTTAGCCTCTGATTTAGGAGAAAAAAGCGCCTGCCTTGAAATGAGAAAAATTTTCTGCGCTTATACAAAAGGAATTCACGGAGGCGCGGCGTTACGCGACAGATTGGTTCATGCCGAAACAATTGAAGATTATAAACATATTCTATTTACCGGCTTGTAGTTTTTAAACTTATAGCCTTGTCGCCGGTTTGAATTACAAGCAGCAGATCGTTTACCTCAAACGGCAGGGCAAAACGGAATTCTTCTTCTTTGTTGTCTGTAAAAACTACTTTTTGATTTAGTAACTGCGTTTTACCGTCCGATGATGTGGTGATTATTTCCGCAATTCCCGTCCATGCTTTTTTATCCTTTATTTCTTTTTTTACAACAATAAATGTTGAGTTTTCATAACGCATAGCGTCCGCCGTAATACTGTTTCCAAGAATAAGAGGATCTCTGTCTGGAAGCAAATATGTATTAGCAAGTACTATAAGACACATTGCAACAATAGCAATCAGCATCATCGCCTTTGCTTTTGTGTCAACGAGCGATAAAAAAAATCCGAATCGTCTTTTGGTAATAGGTTTATAAAGGTCTCTTACAGACTGCGGCGCTTTTTCCAAACGGTGCGCACGTGAATAATAAAAAATCAAATCGCTTTCTGTTATTTTTGTTTCGTCTGCCAATTTATTTTCCATAATTTTTCTGTAACTACGATTTTATTGAATAATTTAATGCTTGTCCACAATGCTGATTACGTGTAATATAAGAAACTGTTTACTAAAAATACGCTTAATAATTTGGAGGTTATTCATGTCAAAAGATGTTTATTTTTTCGGTGAAGGACACGCGGAAGGCGATGCCAAGATGAAAGAGCTTCTCGGAGGCAAAGGTGCAAATCTTGCCGAGATGACCAATTTAGGAATACCGGTTCCTCCCGGCTTTACTATTTCTACGGAAGTTTGCGCTTCATACTACGAAAACGGTGAAAAGTATACAGACGAACTAAAACAAGCGGTAGCGGAAAATCTGGAGCGTCTTGAAAAAATACGCGGCAAAAAACTTGGACACGCCGATGATCCTCTTCTTGTTTCCGTACGTTCCGGCGCGGCGCAGTCTATGCCCGGTATGATGGATACCATCCTTAACCTTGGTATGAACGACAAATCCGTTAAAGGTTTGTCGAAAATCACCGGCAACCCGCGTTTTGCATGGGATGCCTACCGCCGCTTTATTCAGATGTACGGCGATGTAGTCATGGGTGTTCCGCACGATGCCTTTGAAGACGCTATCAAAGCAATAAAAAAAGCAAAAAAAGTTGAGCTTGACACCGATCTTGATTCCACCGATCTGGAAAAACTCGTTGGCGAATATAAAAAGATTGTCAAAAAGCATAAAAAAGTTGACTTTCCTCAGGATCCTAAAGATCAATTATGGGGCTCGATCAATGCCGTCTTCGGATCATGGATGAATGAGCGGGCGATCAAATACCGGCAGTTAAATGAAATTACCGGACTAAAGGGTACAGCCGTCAACGTGCAATCAATGGTGTTCGGCAATATGGGCGAGGATTCCGGTACCGGCGTATGTTTTAGCCGCGACCCGTCCACCGGCGAAAATAAATTCTACGGCGAGTATTTGATGAACGCTCAGGGAGAGGATGTTGTAGCGGGTATACGTACCCCGCAGAAACTGTCGCAGCTTGAAAAAGCAAATCCGGTTGTCTACGAGCAGCTTGTCAACATAAAAAATACGCTGGAAAATCACTTCCGCGATATGCAGGACATGGAATTTACTATCGAAAGAGGAAAATTATACCTGTTGCAGACACGTAACGGTAAACGTGCGGGAGCCGCAGCGGTAAAACTGGCGCTCGACTTGGTAAAAGAAGGGCAAATCGACAAAGAAACCGCAATCAAACGTGTAGAGCCGGGTCATATCGATCAGCTTTTACACCCCATGGTGGATGCCAAAGCGCTTAAAGCGGCAAAACCGCTTACAAAGGGGCTTAACGCCTCGCCTGGAGCCGCCTGCGGACGTATAGTATTTACCGCTAACGATGCCGAAATATGGCATAAAAAGGGCGAAAAAGTCCTCCTCGTTAGGCAGGACACCAGCCCGGAAGACATAGGCGGCATGGTGGTTTCACAGGGCATACTTACCTCCACCGGCGGTATGACAAGTCATGCGGCAGTCGTAGCGCGCGGCATGGGAACCCCCTGCGTTGCCGGTGCGAAAGGCGTCTCGGTACAAGGCAAAAAAGTTAAAATCGGCGATAAAATGTTTAAAGAAGGCGACTGGATCACAGTAGACGGCTCATCGGGTCTAGTCTACGGACAAAAACTCCCTCTTATCACACCTAAGATCGACAAAGATATGGCGACCTTCCTTAAATGGTGCGATGAAATTAGGTATGATTCCGTACGCGGAGATGTTAAGGGCTTCAAAATAAGGACAAACGCGGATCAGCCGGAAGATGCCGAGCGCGCCTTTGAGTTCGGAGCCGACGGAGTAGGTCTATGCCGCACCGAACACATGTTCTTTGACAAGGAAAAACTCATACACTTCCGCACGATGATACTTGCCGATACGGTTGAAGGGCGCAAAGCGGCTTTAAAAAAGATACTTCCACTGCAGAAAAAAGATTTTATCGGTATTTTCAAGGCAATGAAAGGCAAACCTGTAACGATCCGTCTGCTAGACCCTCCGCTCCATGAGTTTGTTCCGCACACAAAACCGGAAACCGCCGCACTTGCAAAACACATGGGCGTTTCCCCTGCGTCGCTGCAGCCAAAAATTGACAAGCTTCACGAAGCAAACCCCATGTTAGGACACAGGGGCTGCCGTCTCGCGGTTACCTACCCTGAAATTTACGATATGCAAGTTGAAGCTATAGCACTGGCGGCGGTTGACTGCGTTAAGAAAGGCATAAAAGTACACCCGGAAATTATGATCCCTATAGTGATGAGCGCCCGTGAATTAAAACTCCTGCGTCCGAACGCAGAGGCTGTCCTTAAGCGCGTTATGCAAAAAGCGGGAGTAGACGTTCCGATCCGTATAGGCACAATGATCGAAGTTCCGCGCGCCGCCCTTACATCGGCTCATATAGCAAAATATGCGGACTTCTACAGCTTCGGCACAAACGACCTTACACAGATGACATTTGCCTTTAGCCGCGACGATGTAGGCAGCTTCGTACCCAGCTATCTTGAACAGCATGTACTCGATGTTGATCCGTTTAAATCAATCGACGAAAACGGTGTCGGTAAACTCATCAGTTTGGCGGTTAAAGACGGACGTGAAGTCAAAAGTGACCTGAAAGTCGGCATCTGCGGTGAGCATGGCGGCGATCCGGCAACTATCGACTTCTGTTACAGGAGCGGACTAAACTATGTTTCATGCTCTCCTTTCCGCGTTCCGGTGGCAAGGCTTGCGGGTGCTCAGGCGGTTTTGAATAATAAATAGCCCTGCTAGTTGTAAAATTAAAATTTTAACCACTGAGGGCACAGAGTACACAGAGAAATGAGGGGTTTGATTTGAAATATTGGAATATTACCAAGCGGTATAATTTTATTTCATATAAAACCCCTCTATGATCTCTTTGGTTTATTAAAAGTGAAGCATCAGCAATTCTCATTTTACAAATTGCAGCGCAAAACTGAAAACAGATTGTCATTAAATCCCCGTGCCTTTTGGAAAAAAAATCAAAACCTTTATGAATATTTCAAAAAACGCGGGGCCTGCCCTGCCGCAAAAAATCAGGGTACCTTCCAGAGGCGCCGCCCTAATTTTTTGCGCGGGTACCCGCGCCTCTTTCTGCTAATATATAATGGTTTTTATTTCCGCATAAACTTTAGGCACGGCATTTTACAGGCGTATATGTTTTCAGTTTTGCGCCGTAACAAATAAAACAAAATGGGAACTGCCGCCGCCTTGCGGAGTAGGAAATGAGAAAAATTCTAAAATCTTGCACGCATATTTTTTGTGACCATTACTGGAAAATCCAAGATTTTAGAATTTTTTTCCTTAATTTGTGGTTATTGGCGGCAATTCCTGTCTGCACTGCCAAAACCATACCACTATGCCAATAAATGTTGAAGCCGTGGAAAAAGCCGCGCCCTGCGAACACATACGATGTGCGGGACTTTTGCGAGCTAAGGCTCCAACGATAAATGCCACAGTCGTCAGTGTGAGTGGGGACGGATTTTTTCTACAGGCTTCCTACGATTTTTTAGAAAATGTGGTATGGTTTTGCTTTTTTAAAATGAGAATTGCTGGTGAAGCATGGTTTTTTCTTGACGATTGTTTAAAGCTGGTCTAAAATCATCATCATAATCTTTTACGAAAAAAGAGGTCGTGAATGGCAAAGAAATGCACATTCAAACGTGGTATTCATATCCCTGAGAACAAGGAAAGAACCACGGGGAAACCGGCTGAACCTGTTCCGCAGCCGAAACAGGTGGTTATCCCAATCAATCAGCACTTTGGTGCACCGAATAAGGCTTTAGTAGCTGTCGGCGACACTGTAAAAAGGGGTCAAATGATTGCCGATGCGGTAACTCCAGGACCCATGACGGTTCCGGTGCATGCTTCTATAGCCGGTATAGTAAAAAAAATCGAGCCTAGAACACAATCCAACAACACCGATGGTCCCTGCATAATTATCGAAGCCGATGGATCAGATGCGGTTGATTTTTTGCCGCCGCTTGATCCTTTTACCTGCAGCAAGGAAGACGCTCTAAAGCGTGTCCGGGATGCCGGTATCGTGGGTATGGGTGGAGCGGGTTTTCCGGCTCACATCAAAATAAATCCGCCGCCAAACATGAAGATCGACTATATCATTTGCGACGCGGCAGAGTGCGAGGCTTACCTTACAACCGACGAGAGGGCTATTGCCGAAAAAACCGACAAGCTGGTCCGCGGAGTGGCTATTTTAATGAAAATCACCGGTGTTCAGACGGCGATTATAGGCATGGAAGATAACAAGGAATTCCTTGTTCCCAAACTGGAAGAGGCTATAAAAAAAGGCTGCTATCCGGGAAGCATAACCGTAGGTTTGTGTAAAACCCGTTACCCGCAGGGCGGCGAAAAGATGCTTATAACTGCGCTTACCGGGCGTGAAGTTCCATCCGGTAAACTGCCCGGCGACTCAGGCTGTATAGTGCAGAATGTAGGCAGTTTAATTGCCTATACCGAAGCATTTGACGAGGGCAAACCTCTCATCGAAAGGGGTTTAACGGTTTCCGGCGGAGCCTGCGGCAATCCAAAAAATATTATTGCGCCAATCGGTACTGTTTTAACCGAGCTTCCAAGTGAGTTCTTAAATATCAACTATGATAAACTGGCAAAGATCATCTACGGCGGTCCTATGATGGGTACCGCAGTTCCGCATGCCGATATTCCGGTTCAAAAAAACACATCCGGTATCAACTTCCTCACAAAAGAAGAAACTTACGATGAGCCTGAAGAATACTGTATACGCTGCGGCAAATGTGTGCGTAACTGCAGCGCACGGATTTTCCCTGTGTTTATGAATAACGCGCTTGAGGCAAACGATATGGAAGAAGCTGAAAAACTGGGGCTTCTGGACTGTATTGAATGTGGAATCTGTTCATATAACTGTCCGGCGCGTATCAGACTGGTACAGCGTTTCAGGGTCGGTAAATTCCGTCTGCGTAACTATATG
>BNVA01000100.1 GCA_025997755.1 Spirochaetia bacterium
GGCACATTAAGCAGGGTTTCCGGTCTTTTTTCAAGGCGCGGATTCAACATCAACAGCCTTACCGTTGGCGAAACGGAAAACCCGGATGTTTCGCGTATGACTATAGCTGTAACCGGCGACTTCCACTATTGATGAACGGTTCTTTTCCGTAGCTTTTACTTTGACCAGCAGTATCTCACGTTTTATACTACCGGCGGAGTCCAATTTGCGTATTGCGATAACATCCACAAGTTTACTAAGCTGTTTTACTATCTGTTCCATTACCGCATCATCGCCGGTTACAGCTATAGTCATACGCGAAACATCCGGGTTTTCCGTTTCGCCAACGGTAAGGCTGTTGATGTTGAATCCGCGCCTTGAAAAAAGACCGGAAACCCTGCTTAATGTGCCTGCTCTGTTTTCTACCAGTACCGCCAAAACATGAGTGTTCATTTTATACCTCCTAAAAACCGGTTATAGATCGCCTAAAAAACTTTTTATCAAATCTAATTTTAACATTCTTAACTTTTCTGTAACAGCAACCTTATAAATATGCGGATTTAATAAACGCTTATAGCTTGAATCAAAGCCATCCAATTCCGCCTTGCAATGTTTTTTTATTTCATGCAGAGAAGGATTATCCGTTATCTGTTTTCCGTTTTCCATACGCTTTTTAAGCAGCGGCTGGGGAGCCGTTTCTATATTTTGACGAAAGTGCCGGTAATCGGCGGCAGGATGCCAATATAAACAACTGCTGTCTATCAAAAGTTTTTCCGAGAGTTCGGGGTTATCCATATCGTCTAACGCCAGTATGTCGGCTAACGCCATGCCGTTTTTATCTGTTATACGCCATACCTGTTTTACAGACGGGTTTGATGTTTTTTCGGGATTGTCGGAAAATTTAATTGTAGGCTGTAACATTCCGTCTTTGTCGGCAAAGGCTGTCAGTTTGTAAACCCCTCCGAAAGCCGCCTCATTTCCGCCGGTTATCATACGTGTTCCCACACCCCAGCTGTTGATAGGCGCTCCCTGACTTGTAAGCGTTGTTATAATCTCCTCGTCAAGATCATTTGACACCGCGATTGTCGCGTTTAACAAGCCTTCTGCGTCAAACTTTTTGCGTACCTCTTTTGTAAGATAATACATATCACCGGAATCTAAGCGTACGCCGAAATTACCGCCGCGTTCCGTTATCTCTTTGCCTACTTTTATTGCGTTTAACACTCCGCTTTTAAGCGTATCGTACGTGTCAATAAGAAATATAGGATGTTCGGGATAAAGCTCTGCGTAGACGCGGAACGCTTCTTCCTCACTTGAAAAAGACATAACCCACGAATGAGCCATTGTTCCCATTACCTTTACATTGAACTGTTTACCGGCAAGTGTGTTTGAAGTACCAATTGCGCCGCCGATGATGCTTGCCCTCGTTGCCGACATAGCGCCGTCCACCCCCTGCGCTCTGCGGAGTCCGAATTCCATCACGCCGCCCTGACCTGCCGCAAGCACAACACGGGCGGTTTTTGTGGCTATAAGGCTCTGAAAATTGATAATGTTCAAAACCAAACCTTCAACAATTTGACATTCAAGAAGATTGCTGTCTATACGGACAATAGGTTCCTGCGGAAATATAACCGACCCCTCATCCATTGCGTATAACGAACCTGTAAAACGAAAATCTTTTAGGTACTCCAAAAAATTATTATCAAAAAATTTTAAACTGCGAAGGTACTCTATATCATCACTTGAAAAAGTAAAGCTGCGCAGTGCATCTAAAAGCGTTTCAAGCCCCGCAAAAATAGAAAAACCGCCTTCAAAGGGGTGACGGCGGAAAAACATTTCAAATACGGCGCGTTGTATTTTCCCCTTTTTCCAAAAACCCTGCGCCATAGTAAGCTCATAAAAATCCGTGAATAACGCCGAAATACATGCCATTTATCCCACCTCTTTTATAAGATTTTTCATTATATATTCGCGCCGTGTGGGCGTATTTTTTCCCATATAGAATTCAAGCACTGTGGGAACCTTTTTTAGAGCATCAATGGTAACCGGGACAAGGCGTATGTCTTGTCCTATAAATTGACCGAACTCCTTTGGGCTTATTTCACCTAACCCTTTAAACCGTGTTACCTCGCTGCTTGAACCGACAGCTTTTATCGCATTGTCGCGTTCTTTTTCGTCGTAACAATAGCGTGTTTCTTTTTTGCTGCGGACACGGAACAACGGTGTTTCCAAAATAAAAACCCGTCCGCCTGTTACCAATTCTTCAAAGAACGAAAGAAAAAATGTCATCAACAAATTGCGTATATGAAATCCGTCGAAATCCGCATCTGTAGCTATAACGATACGTCCGTAACGCAACCCCGACAGATCATTTTCTATACCCAGCGCCATCATCAAATTGTATAATTCTTCGTTTTTGTAAATGAGTGCGCGTTTTTTTCCCTGCATATTTTCTACTTTGCCGCGCAGAGAAAAAATTGCCTGTGTCATTACATCGCGGCTTGAAACCATAGAACCTGCCGCAGAATCGCCTTCGGTTAAAAATATAGTGGATAGCCCGCCGTTTTTTCCGTCCTCCAAATGATACTTACAATCCTTTAACTTTGGTATTTTTATCGCGATTTTTTTTGCAGCCTCGCGGGCTTCTTTTTTTACAGTGTTTAACTCCGTACGCAAACTTTCGTTTGCAAGAATCTTTCGCTCTAAACTTTTTGCTGTTTCAGGATTTTTGTGTAAAAAATCTTCGGCTGCGTCTTTACATTCCTGTACCAGCCATGCACGTATGTCCGAATTGCCGAGTTTGTTTTTTGTCTGACTTTCAAAAACGGGATTCTTTATTTTGATCGCCATAGCGGCAATAGAGCCTTCGCGTATGTCTTCACTTTTGTAGTCTTTTTTAAAATATGCCTGAATACCTTTTAAAAAACCTTCTTTGAATGCGGAAAGATGAGAACCGCCGTCCGATGTAAATTGTCCGTTTACAAAAGAAAAGTACTGCTCTCCGTAATTGTTTGTATGTGTAAAAGCAAACTCGACGCGCTCACCTTTATAGTATGCGATAGGATACAAACAGTTTGTTTCCGTTTCCGAATAACCGCCCGTTTCGTCTGTTAATAGGTCTAGGAGTCCGTGCTGCGAAATATATTTTTTGCCATTAAAACTTAACTGTAAACCGGTGTTAAGATAGGCATAACCTTTCATACGTTGTTCTATAAACTCAAGATTAAATTGATATGTTCCGAAAACTTTTTCATCGGGCATAAACTCAACGTAAGTGCCGTCTTTTTGCGGTGTCTTTAATTTTCCTTTGCGTTGTTTTAAAAGCGCGCCGCGTTCAAACGATGCTTCCGCAAATTGTCCGCCGCGTATTGAGACCACGCGAAAACTGCTTGAAAGCGCATTTACCGCCTTTGTTCCCACTCCGTTTAACCCGACGGAAAATTGAAACACATCGTCGTTGTACTTTGCTCCGGTATTTATCACCGAAACACACTCTACAACTTTGCCGAGCGGTATACCGCGCCCGTAGTCCCGCACCTTAACCGAGCCGTCTTTTACTTCGACATCAATATTTTTTCCGTTGCCCATGATATATTCGTCAACGGCATTGTCGATAACTTCTTTTAACAAAACATAGATACCATCGTCGGGATTTGAACCGTCGCCTAAACGTCCGATGTACATACCTGTTCGTAAGCGTATATGCTCAAGCGAGGAGAGAGTTTTTATTTTTGATTCGTCGTAAACGCCTTTTGTGTTGCTTTTTTCTTTCATCATTCATATCATACAGGCATGGAACAGATCATTCAAGACAGTTCCGGTATTCCGGTTTTTGTACTTTTTGGTCCTACAGCGTCCGGTAAAACAGAAATTTTGAAAAATCTTTTTTCAGGGGATTCCGCATTTTGTCCGGCGGAGGTTATTTCCGCAGATTCCATGCAGGTGTATAGGGGGCTTGATATTGGAACGGCTAAACCGGATAAATCTTTGCAGGAAGCGCTGCCCCATCATTTAATTGATGTTTTAAACCCTAATGAACAGTTTAACGCCGGTATCTTTGTTCGTCTTGCCGGCGAAGCGGCTGCTGATATATGGAAGCGCGGTAAGCTGCCCGTGTTATCCGGCGGCGCGGGGTTTTATTTACGAAATTTTATCGAAGGTTTAAGCGAAGCGCCTCCATCCGATCCTGAATTAAGAAATGTCATACAAAGTGAGCTTATGGAAAAGGGCGCTTCCGTTTTGATGGATGAACTAAAAGAACGCGACCCGGTAAGCGCAGGGCGTATACATATTAACGACACATATCGTATCGTACGCGCTCTGGAAGTAACGCGCCGTACAGGATGTCCCTTAAGCTCATTTGCGGAGAACAAACCGGATGAACAAAAACAATTCCGTTTTTTAACGGCGGCTCTTGAATGGGAACGTGCTGTTTTATACGAACGTATAAACCGCCGCACAGAGCTTATGTTTAGCTTGGGACTGGCGGATGAAGTCGCGGCATTATTCAAACAAAATTGGACGCCGCGTGATCCCGCGCTAAAAGCAATCGGCTACAACGAATTCTTTGTTGAAAAAGAAGACGGCACTTATTTTTTGTCGGAAGATTTAGAAGGCGTACAAAAACTAGTGGCACAGAATTCACGGCGTTATGCGAAGCGGCAAATCACTTGGTTTAAAAACGTACAAAACGTTCGCCGAATAAAACTTGATCAAACAAAAGCCTCTTTTGAAAACGCTCTGTCCACAATAAAAGGCTTGTTAAGTATTTAACTATGCTCTACAATAAAACTATGACGCTGTCTATAAAATTGCTCCGCGAGGACAAGCATACAAGGAGAATTAAAAATGAACCAAGCCTCATCAATGCGCAAAGAATTACATGCATTTATTGATACAATGCCGGACAGCAATATATACGCATTAAAGCCTCTGTTTTCTATTCTTGACGAGTCGGCTTACAGTATTGAGACAGACTTGACCGAAGAGGAAAAGGCAATTATTGAAGCGGGCGACAAAGAGTTTGACGAGCACCCGGAAAACTTTGTAACGCTGGATAGTTTGCGATAAAATCCCGCATGACTATATTTGAATAATGGCATCTGACGCTCATTCACATCCTTATGATCTTTCCAGTGTTTTTTCCGGGGCGGAAGCTGAACGTAAAAATTTAGGTATAGTTTGTGCGGCAAGCGCATGGAATAAAACAGACTGGACGTATAACGAAACTTTGGCAGAGAATAAAAATTCACCTGCTGTTGCAATGTGTTTTGCCGTACATCCTCAAGCTCCTTCAACAACCAATGAAAGTACGATAACAGAGAGCCTTGAGTTGCTGCTGCATCTTGCGTCTGAAAAAAAACTTAACGCGGTAGGCGAAACCGGGTTTGATCTTTTTAATGATCACTACAAACAAACCGAAGACATTCAAAAAAAACTATTTGAACGGCATTTGGATATTGCGCTTGAATTTAATTTGCCTATGGTTCTGCATATAAGGCGGGCAATGGACAATGTGTTTTTTTATTCAGACAAGTTAAAGAAAATTTCCGCCGTTGTTTTTCATTCATTTTCGGGGAGCGTGGAAGAAGCGCAGGCTATTTTAAAAAAAGGAATCAACGCGTATTTTTCTTTTGGTACTACCATATTGTTGAATCATAAAAAGGCAATAGCCGCCTGCGCCGCTCTGCCTAGGGAGCATATTCTTTTTGAAACCGACGCGCCCTACCAGCCGTTACGCGGCAGAGAATACTCACGGTGGGCGGATTTGCCTGTTATTATAAAGTACGCCGCCGAACTGCGCGGTGAAACCGTACAGGAGCTTGAAGCGGCTAGTGATAATAATTTTTTAAACGTGTATAATATTAACCATGAATAAAAAAGAGTGGAATGATTTTAACGATTGCAGGTGTCGATTCAAACAGTTTGTGGAAGAAACCGGCGCAAAGAATCCGCAGATTAAACAATTACAAAACAAACTTATCGCAGCGCGGGACGGACCAAAATACGAAATTGTCTATCCTGTTGTTTACAATACTGCGTTAGACGACGTAAAACAGAATGATGATATAAAGTTAATTCTTGTAGGCGACAATCCGGGACGGCGTGAACAGGAGAGTGGACGTTACCTTGTGGGACCATCCGGCAAAATTGCCGAAAACTTTTTTAGGAATAACCCTGAACTGGGAATCGACTTTAGGAAGAATGTTATTATATTAAATAAAACGCCTATACATACGCCGCGCACCATTGAGTTAAAAGAACTAAAATACCCCAAAAATGGCACAGAAAAAAACATGGAAAAAATTATTTGTGATACGCAGATTTTTATGGCAGATATGCTGTGCGGTTTTTTCAAGGCGGCGAAAGCTGATATTTGGATTATCGGTTATTCCGAGATGAAAGCTAACGGCGTATTTTCCATTTACACGGAACGTCTAAAAGCACTGATTGCGAATAACGAGATCGAAAAACAAGAAGTGTTTATATTCAGGCATTTTTCTATGAATCAATTTACAATAGATCTAAAAAAACAAATCCTGCCTCAGGAAGCCATCACGGCGGCGCTTAAACGTATAGGCGGGACTTACCGGAAAAAAACATTGGGTTTGTAGCAATTTGTGTTGAAGTGTGATACACTGGCAAACAGGTCATGATAGAAGCGATAAAAGCACACTAAATAAATACGGATTCGAAGTATTAGTTTACGAGATTTAAGAATGTTTCTGTTATAATTTTTTGACCTTCTGAATTTGGGTGTATTCCATCTTCGCATAATAAATCATCCACGTGAAAATTATTTAAAAAGGCTCCTCTAATATCTACTAACAATGTATGTGTTTCATACGCAATACGCTCAATCGCTCTGGAATACTTCTCCTGAAAACGATAAATCGTATTTACTGTTCCCAGCCATTTTAAAATATTTTCCTTGTTAAGATCTTTACAAAACCAATCAAAAAATTTTTGAGGTTCCAACGGCGGCAGTGTAGCAATTATTGGTTCAACACCTTTCTCTTTTAATATATTTATCATTTTATGATATGTATTAACAAATAAATCCAGTGGTGTATTTGGAAAATGTTTATCATAAGGTCTTTCCGATATTTCTTTCCAGTTAAAGTCACAATCGTTTCCCCCATATTCTAATACACAAATATTAAAAGAGCGTTTTTCCAAACGTTTTTGCAGCATTACATTTCCCTTGATTATCGTACATCCAAACATGGAAAAATTATCAATATAGACTGAATGCTTGTTTCCGATTTTTTCAAGGTCGATACAATTCTTTACTCCATACCGTTTTGTTTCCGGATCTAACTGAATCCCCTTTAATATAGAGTCCCCAAAAACCGCTGCCTTTCTTATCATGTTCATTATTTGTGATACTCCTATATGTTGGACACAGGACTATACAGAAAGTTGCTATGCCAACCGGTAAATTAGGCAAAATTCAATTATAATTTGTTATATTTTAATATTATGAAATACGAAAATCTTACAATAAAG
>BNVA01000101.1 GCA_025997755.1 Spirochaetia bacterium
GCGGCATTGCTGCTTGCAATGTTCTTTTCGGCTGTGCTTGATCTTTCTGCTCAGGATGGTGGTTATCAGGGACCCAAACCCAGACCTGAAACCGCTAATCTAGCCCTTATAACCGTTGGAGAGGCAAAAACTCTTAACAATAAGGCGTGGGTTCTTTTAAGAGGAAAAATTGAAAGTTCCCTGGGGCACGAAGACTATGTGTTTACCGATGCTTCGGGCAGTATCACAATCGACATTGACGATGAAGACTGGCGAGGGCTTTTTGTGAACGAAAACGATGTGGTTGAAATTGTCGGAAAAGTAAAAAAAGCTTCTTTTGGCAAAAACATTGAAATAGATGTAAGAACCATAAAGAAACTATAAACCGGCCCTTTTCAAGCTCTGTCACTTGATAAAGCAAAGGCGCCTGAACCAAATTTTGAAAAACTTGGGGACGGTTGGACGGCGAGCCGTTCTCCGTCCCCTTTTACGCAAGGTTTTTGGGGATAATTTTTACCTCATTATTTTTATTTATGGTATGATTCGTTTTCCATAATACAAGTGTCCTACTTCTATATTATCAAATAATGCAATTTTTGGTAGATGCCCCCATTTTTTATATCCACATTTTTCTATTAATTTGATACTCTCTTCATTATTATCAATTATTATTGCAAATAATGTTTTAATATCTAATTTGCAACATTCTAATTCCATTTGTTCAATTAATTTTTTTCCAATTCCTCTTCTTCTATAGTTCTTATCAATGAAATAACTAATTTCAACTGTTTGTTTTAATGCCATTCTTCCAGGCCTATATGGACTAATATATATAAAACCGGCCACAACATCATCTATTTCTGCAATAAATACTGGATATTCTTTAACACTATGTTCTTTAAACCATTCTAATCTCTTGTCTTTTGTCCATGGAGTTAAATCTGCAACTTTATATTTCTCAAAAACTGCCTGATTATATATATCATCTATACGATCAATATCTTTTATTTCCAGTTTCAGAATATTCATAAAATTTATACCATCCACTAAAAGTTTACGAAGCCGCTACTGCGGCGTTTTCATACGGGCTGCTAGGATGATCCCTAACAAATCTCCGTTGATGTTTCCATACATTTTCTGAATCTCATATCCTATGCCGATCAAGAGTTCGCTTATTTTTTGAGTATGCTCATGCAATAACCCTAAGGCTTGTATTTCCCCTTCACTTGTCAAGTTGGAAAATTCTTCGCTATCCGCAGAAATACTTATCATACCCACTCCTTTAAACCGATAAATTCGGTATGCAAGATATAATTCAAGGCGTTACTACCGCCGTTGAACTCATCAAAAAACTTACAAACTTAAATGAAAAAATTAAGAATGCTGATTTACATAACCTCATCGCCGATCTAAACTTTGAACTGGCGAAATCTAAAAACTCTATTTCAGAGCTCATTGCCGAAAACATAACCTTAAAAGAACAAATAAGATTGCTTTCCGAAAAACAGAATGAAGGAATAATACCGAAAAATTCGGCAATACTATTTGTCGGTTTTCCATCTGCTCTATGCAAAACAGTTTGAATACGTACTGTAAATTTATGTTCTATCTTTCCTGCGGCAAGCATATTCTCCATTATTTTTTTGTCCCAGTCCTTTAGCTGGGGTAATACTTCTTTCTTCATATCTTTTATTATATCAAATTTGTTTTACTGTGTCTGTATTAGACAGAACATTAGATGAAACTGTAGATACACTACCTAAAGTTTAAAAATTATGTGTCAGTAAACAACCACCGCCAAAGGCGGTGGCTTTATGGGGGACTCTAAAAGAGTCCTTCTTTTAATTCGCGATCCTCTTCCAGCCGCTCATTTTCTTCCTGAAACTTTACGTATCTTCTAGTTTTTTCTTCGTCCAGACCTACTGTGATTACACAATACCCGCGGCTCCAGAAATGATTACCCCGGTATGGTTTTTTCCGTAAGTATTTTACATTCGCTAAAACTGCTATTGCTGTCTTTCCCTTTATAATTCCCATAATTTCAGAAATCAATATTTTCGGTGGGATTATTGCTACAATATGAACATGTTCCGGCATTATTGTTAGTTCCAGTATTTCCACATTTTTCCACTCGCATATTGCTCTGATCTTTTTTTCTACGAATTCTTTTATCGCACCCTCTAATATTCGGTAACGATATTTTGAAGCCCACACCAAATGATAACTACACTGATAAACCACATGGGCGGCCTTCTTACACTTCGCCATGGAGCTTTCTCCTTATAGCATTATGGCATAGCCTTTTGGACATGACCACCGCCAAAGGGCGGTGGCTTCTTGAGGATTATAGCAAAGCGGCTTAATTCCAAAAGGGGGTCATAATCACGTTTCTAAAAATGGTGTCATTTTCACTTTGGCTTTACAGGAATTAGGTGTATCACATATTCAAAATGATGTGTAGTACGGTAGGCGCATCCATTTTTTCCCCTAATTATTAATATTTGAGCCTGCACTCATCAATTTCGGGAATATCAATTGTTGTAATGATATGGCACAACGCTTGCTTTTCGGAAATCCTTTCGATCTTAGCGTATCTCAATAGAATTTCCTTAATGTCGATATTTCCGTTTAATTCTTTGTTCTTGAAAGCGTCTACAATGCTCTCTATTTCACTATCCGCGCATTCGAAAGAAATTTTTAGCCGCAAGCCGCTAATTGATAGTATTTCACCCACGCCGATTCTCTGAAACTCATGGGCGGTACTTTCTTCCGCCGAAGAGTGTATAATGCCATATTCTGCAACATAGTCTAATAAGCGTACAATAAACACAATATCATAATCATTTATTTTATTTGCAGATAACAATGGCGTTACGTCACCCCCGATGATTCCTACAGAATTAACGACATCTTTTTTGAGTTGCATGATAACTTTTCCGCTATCAGCATTTTTTAGTATATACTTCCCAATATCAACTGTTTTCATCAAGACACATCCTAAACCCAACATCAAGATTTCTGCACCATGCTTTAGCTCGTCCAATATAGGCAGATGTTGCTCTTTCCGGCCCTTGAACCCACGAACCGCCTTTTACCACATATTGAACCTTCAGTGGGTTGTCGTTCGGGGAATATATCGTGCTTGTCCATTCAAAAATATTGCCATTGATATCGTATATCCCTTCGGCCGTTTTATTTTTTTCAATAATACCTACAGGCAAAATAGCTTTAATATCAGTTTTTAAAGTATTGCATATATTTTTATCAAAAATATTTCCCCAAACATAACTTTTGGCTTTACTTTTTGCAACGATTTCCCACTCATCCTGTGTTAGTAGACGGTAGCATTGCCCTGTTTTTGCGCTTATCCATGTGCAATACGCATTCGCCTCAAAAATACTCACTCCAACAACTGGTTGAGACGGGTTGTAATAATTAGGATCATCCCAAAGCAACGGCTTTTTATATTTCTCCTTCGAATACAACTCCCTCAACATACCGCGAACCTCATCATCTTCCATTTTGAGAAACCACGCTAAGCAAGCGCATTGCTTTTTATCGACTAATGGGTTTAAACAAAAATCAACGAAAGTTTGTTCGCTGCTGAATCGTTTTCGTATACCCATCCAGAATTCGAACATACTTTCGAATACGGATTCATAGTCAAACCAATTGCTATTCTCCGCTTCTTGCCAAAACTCTTTTTTTTCATACCCGCCATCTCGGATAAACAACGCGAATTCGGCATTGGTTACTGGATACTTTGATATTTTAACTCGTCTTGATCCAGGAATGCTGATGGTTTGAGGTTGAATATATCCATCCTTTTTATCAAATCTCAAATCACCTATTCGTCCCAAATAAAAACCGAGTTCCTTGAGCCTTGGTGTAGTGGCGTTCATGTCCTTAAACAACCCAATCAAATGCTGTGCAACTTTTTTTCTTAGATCAGAACCGTTATTAACCACACATTCGGCGGCGTATATTGGATATTCATTTTTAAGCAAGGTATCCACAAAAGCTATTCGATTATCGATGAAATTATACAGGTGAGGAAGAACCTGCATATTCATAGTTTCATCTTCAAATCGTATTATATCTCTAATACCATAACTTGATGGCAACTCAGAATAAATAAATAGCGCTGCGAAAAACTCTTGTAGAATCGGATGTGAAAACCTATATACACTCCTATCCTTTATAAGGATACCTTCTTCAATGGCAACATCAATGACAAACGATCGTTTCGTGTCATCTGCAAACAACTCATCAATATCGGTTTGCTTAAGAACGGTCGTATTTTTTTTCTGACAATGAAACGCGCAAACCGCAATTGCTGAAATAAAGTAACAATTATTATAATGAAAATCATAAATTTTAATATCTTTTATCATACGTAATTCTCTTTTACGCAACGCTTTGGGGCTTGCAGATTCTTTCTCGAATAGAGATTTTATATATAAAAGGATAACGTCCGTCTTGTTTTTTATTTCTGCTTCAGAATTCCTACAATCTATCAATTTTCTGAGAAAGTAAGGAATTCCAATAAACGGTAGCTCACTGTTATTACGAAGTATTTTGTAAAGTTTCTCTCTATAGTTCTCGCTATTGACAAAAAGAGCAATGAATTTCTTCGATTTTTCTTCATCAAGAGGGTCAATATATATTCTAACACTTTTTCCAGAATCAAATACATCCAAATCGTCTATAAACCGACTGGATAATACGAACCTTACATTTTCATGCTGCTCGTTGTATTCACGAATAAAGTGTGACCATTCTTGCATTTTATTTACAAAGTCTTTCTTGTCAAGATATTCCATGTTGTTTATCGCATCGAGAATAATATAGATTCTGTTGGTATGGTTTTGAAATATTTGTTCAAAACCCAGCTTGGGATATTTATCCGTCAACTGGTGAAATATCCACTCTTTTGGAAAATGAGTGCCGTGTCCGAAATAGTCCCCTTTTAACCAAATCGGAATAATATCCATGTTTCCGTCCAAAGAAAGTTTTACATAGTCAAAGAACAGCTTTGATAAAAACAAACTTTTACCAATACCGCCTTCACCAATCACAACAATGGGGTTTAAATCGTTGGGAATAATTTTACTTGGTCTGTCAAACTGATCATTGCGAGTTGTAATTTCCGAGTACCCTTCTTTAATGACTAATGCAGGGGTTATATATGGCTCATTGTGTCTTGTGAGCATGAGATAATAATTATAGCAGAGATATGTTTTTGCATCGTCAACTTTTCCAGCACACAACGAATAGTTTTTCACATTTAGCGAGAGCTTGTCAGTCTTATACGCTTGGTAGAATCTGTCGCACTCGCCGCAATGTACAACCGTTTGTTCGGCGGTGTTATCTGCGGTTTTTCCACAGTTTATATTAAGTTGTCCTATTTGCGTAGTTGGTGAATTATTTCCCGTTCTCGCCGTCTGTTCCGCCAAAGCTTATTCCCCCAATTTGCGTAACCGGGGAGTTGTTACCCGCTTTCGCTTTTTGATTGTTTACAATTGCCTTGTATTTGTTCTTTTCTACAGTTTGAATGATTGCCGCCACGCAAGATATAAGTCCGAAGATCCAACCCGATACGCTGAAGAAGAAATCACAGTTCATCTGCCAAGTATCCCGTAACCACCGTCAGGTGTCACGATAGCCCCTGTAAAAATCTTAGAAGTAGCCAACAAATAATAAACCTCTGCGATCTCGGCGGGTCCTATTAATCTCCCAATTGGAATATCAGACATCCATTTGTCGACAGCTTCTTTTGGCATAGCGTCAATATAGTTTGTATGCACAAAACCAGGTGCAATCGCATTAACGAAAATTTTTGGCGCTAATTGATATGCCAAATTTTTGGTAAAACTGTTGATGCCTGATTTGGCGGCGCAATATCCTATAATCCCTGGTCTTCCTGTATAGTCAAATCCGCGGATTGATGATGTGTTCACTATCCAAGCATTTTCGTTAGTCATTAACTGTACGGCATGTTTTGAACACAATACTGTTGAAAGAAGATTGGTTTGTATATCATTAAGAAATGATTCCTCACTAATTGAATCAAATGGAATATTAAACGTCCTGCCTGCATTGTTAATTAGAATATCCAAGCTTCCGTATTTTTTTGACACTGCGGAAAACAATTCTTTAATACCACCTTCATGACGTAAATCGGCGCTTATATATAACGCATCTGATCCCTTGTTTTTTACTTCGTTTAAAACAGACTCCCCGCTAGAGATAGAGCTGTGTGAACACAAAATTACATTTGCACCTTTTTCTGCAAATAAAAGAGCGACAGCTTTTCCTATTCCGGAAGATGAGCCCGTTATAACTGCCGTTTTGTTTATCAAGGACATTTTTTATTCTTCCAGCTTTGTGAATCGCCATTGCTTAAAGAAAGTGCATTTCCCTTCAGCATTCAATTTAATCTGAAAAATTCCATCAATAAATTGAACCAATGTTTTGGAATCGGAAATAAACTTTCGATTCATTTTCCAGTTAACTACCGCACAATTTGCATCAGCACATATTATTTCAAAAGAGTAATCAATATCACGCTGGTTCTTTTGAACTACAAGCCACAGTTTTACTACGTCTTCCCATGACTTGCATGGCGGAGTATCTAGCGTTTCATAGTATTCAACATCAGATGAAAACAAGTCGGCAGTTCCACCCCCCTCTAATTTTTTCCATGACTCCATCATTTTTGAAGTCCATGCTTCATACATTTGTTTCAAAACAACGCTCCTTACAAATATTTAATTCCTTATAGGCATTTTCTACGCTTTCATTGTTATACATCAAACACTTTAATGCGGAAATCATATTCTCTGTACTTTTTGCATTAAACACGTTTCGTCCTATACATACCCCTGAAGCTCCCGCTGACATCGAATCTCTAACAAGCTTTAAAATGTCCAATTCTTCCATCATTTCTCCGCCAGCTATCAGGACAGGTTTTCCATTCGCGGACTGGATAACTTTGGAAAACGTTTCTACGTTTCCGGTAAAATGCGTTTTTACTATATCTGCTCCAAGTTCAACGGCAATACGAACACAGTGTGAAACTAATTTTACATAAGCATCATTATTGTTTTTTTTATCCAACAAATAGTTATCATCAACTGTGCCGAATTCAGTTGTCATTTCTTTACGCGGATATGCCAACACCATTAACGGTATTCCATAGTAATCACACTTTTCCGATATAGCACCAATCATTTTTATCATATCACTTTCATACTGACTGTTAAAAATCAGTGATAATGTCCCCTTAATAAATCAATAGAAATGTCCCCCTCTGGTAAGATTAGATGGGAGGCAAAGATGGCTGGCAGAATAGCGATGGGACAGAAAGATTTATTGAGGAGCAA